>JAGGZX010000020.1 GCA_021161785.1 Candidatus Woesearchaeota archaeon
ACTTTCCCCTTAATCTGGTCGTACAGCCTTATTTTCTCTTCAAACATTATTTTAGATACTTTTTTCTTGCTTTCATAGTTTGGAAACGTATGTTCTCTAGTTAATTTTTTGCCATTGTTTTTATAATATATCTCTTCCATTTTTATTTACCATAAATTTTCCTAGCATATAAGATATTAAACAAAGTTGTGAAGGGGTTTTGGTTTGGTTTTGGTAACCGAAGCTCTTAATCTACCTTTGCGCGGAGTTTCACCAAGCACAATCTTTAAAAGATGCCGTAGGGGGTTGGAGTTTTTAATATTATTTTTGAATTTATGTGTTTTGTTAGGCTAGATTTTTGCAATCTTGGCATCCCACACTAATTTCTCGCATTGTTTTCTAGAATATTGTGGTCAAATTTTTTAAAATCAGGTGAGCGTCTGAGAGAATTTCTGGAGTTGCTTTTTTATATCAATGCTTCTAAGCCTGGTTTTTGTTTTTTATTGTTTATTTTTAGTGATTGTTCAAACTCTATGGATTCTGCGAATCGTTGTTGTTCAGGATCTATGTATGCTTCATATGTTTTTGGTTTTGCTTTGTAAGCGTTTTGTTTTGCTTTGTTTTGCGTTTTTTCAAACATTAAAACCACCTCCTATTACTACTATGTAGTAATTAATATATAAATTTTTCGGTTTTATTTTTAAATGCTTTAAAAACCCATTTAAAAAGCCTTTAAAAACAAGAAAAACGCTTTAAACACAATAAAAAAATTATTTCTTGAAAAACTGTAAATCTTGCGAGAAAACGCTTTAAAAACCGGATTTTAAAGCTTTGACCTAAAGCTTGACACAAAGCTGTAAACGCCTAAATAACCTGCAAAGCCTGCAAAGCAGTTAAAACCAGTGTATAAAGCTTTGTACTTAACACTCAAGCTTGGATCTTGCAACGTGATAGCTGTCAAGTAAGTGAAAACACCTAAACCTGTAATAACGCCTAAAGCATGGGGTAAAACTTTTAACAAGCTTTCAAAATTCTTGCTTGAATTACTTGAATACTCCTTGCTTGAATAACCTGTTTTTAAACCCTCATTGTTTAGGTTTTCAATCAAGCCAAGGTTTTTTTCAAGCTCTTCAATCTTGGCTATAATGCTTTCAAGATCTTTACTTATTTGCTCTGGATAAACCTGTATGTCAACGTGTTTTGACAATAACAATTTAACACACCTTAACTAGTTAAAACATCTTGCTCAGAGCAAACAATGGCTTTAAAACTGTAAAACCTTGCGTGTTTTAAACATTCATTGCTAGGTCCAAAGCCTTGCCAAGCTTTAGGACAGCTAGCTTTTAAGCAAACCATGTGAAATGCTTGTTCAGCACTAGCTTTTTCTTCAATAAAGACTTGTGGCAACAACAATCCAGACCTGTTAAAACATTCAACAATCAACCCCAAGCCAAGATGGAAAGCATTGTAAAGTTCTTCTAAATTACTAGCTCTTATAAGCTCAGGCTTTGAAAGTATTGAAATTTCAAATTCCAAATCTTTAAACTCTTCTTTTGCAATAGGTTCAAACCTTGGATCTTGAAACGCTGCAGCAAGAGCTGCTTGCATTGTAGCTTTCCATAAAGGCATTACTGGCTGTACAAAGCCAATGCAACCCCTAAGCTCTTTTTTACCATTAACAATTTTGTGTATTGTAACAAAAACGCCTTGCAATTCAGAAAACTGCTTTGCTTTTTGTAACAATTCCTGATCAATCTTTGCTAAGCCTAGTTTTTCAGCAACAACTAGTCTAGCAAGCTTTAACAAGGGTTTAAACCTTGCGCAATCATGTTCATTTGCCAAGCCTGGCTTTGAACCTTGTTTTGAGTCTTGCGCCTTCATTGTGTTTTTAATATGTTTTTTAATTACCTGTAAAACCTCATGGTTGTTACTGTTCCAAAGTCTAACAATTCTTTCATGACGTAAGGGATCTTGTTTATCACGTCTTCTGGAGCTAGGGAGTATCCTTCTTCTTCAAACACGTACTCTCCAGCTCTGGTGTAGACATAAACGCCTGCAATGATTGAGGAGAAAGCATTGTTTTCTAAAGACAAGAACCCTGCAATGCAGCCAACAATAGAGTCTCCGGAACCTGCAACTCCTAAAACTGGAACTCCTGAAATGTTTAGCTTATAATGCTTCGCGTTGCAAACAATGTCAAACTTTCCTTTTATAAGAAGGTTAGTGTTGTACTGCTTGCAAAACTTTTTCGCTAGTTGCACAACTTGTAAGGGTTTGGTTTTTGAAACCTTCTTGTTTAAAAGCATTTCAAACTCTTGCGTGTTAGGAGTTAGTATTTTAGTGGTTTTCATGTTTTTCAACAAGTCCTTATTATCAGCGATAAAGTCTATAACGTTCGCATCTATTATGACAACCTTGTCTGAAGGCAAGTTCTTGAAGAAGTAGCGCAAGCCTTGACGAGCTTTCCTTGTTAAATACATGCCAGGACCTATAACTATAACTTTATACTTTTTAATGTAACTCAACGCTTGTTTAAAACCTTCAACACTCCAATCGTTAATAGTTTTCAACATTAAAGCACCGCCGTAAATGATTTCAGCCTTGTCAATGACTTCAGGAGTTGAAGTGATCGCCACTGCCTTAGCGCCACACTTCTTGGCAGCGTTAGCTGTTAATAATGGAGCTCCAGGTATTTCTTTAGAACCGCCAATAACCATTACTTTATGCTTAGGTGCAAAGTCAAAATTAATGAGTTTCAACAAGTCCACTAGCGAAATAACTGACTCGTTTTTGTTAATCATGGCTAGATCTCTAGGCGTGAACTCCATAACCCTTATTAAACACCCAGCATTATATAAATTTTGTGATGGTTTAGAAATTAACACTGTATCCAACCGAAATTTATATAAATTCCAAACCTATTCAAAACTTGAACACTAAATTTTTGGTTTTTAACAAAATTTTTAAAGATTTTAAAAACGGGGGTGTTGCGGGTTGAAGATTAAAAACGTTAAGCTTGCAAACATTTTCTTGAGAAAGAAACCTGTTCTCGCACTCATACAACTGCTTAACAATGAAGAAATGTATGCTTCAAACCTTGCTAAAAGCGTTGATTTCACGTACAGCCATTTGATAAAACTCTTATCCCAGCTTGAAAAGCTTGACATTATAAGTTTTAAACGCGAAGGCAGGTTGAAAATCATCTTCTTAACAAAGAGGGGTAGAGAACTTGCTAAAGCTTTGGAAAGCGTTGTCAAGGTTTTAACATGAACTTATAAGCGTTTAATAACAATCTCGTCTTGTAACAGTTTAATAACAACTTCTTCGTTTTCTGAAAAGCTTAAATACTTAGTGACAGCTTCAGGCAGTAATATGCGATTACCCCTAAGCACTATGTTAGCTATTAATTCATGACTTGAATTCGCCTTGTCCAAGTCTTGCAACACTTTCTTAAACTCTCTATTCTTAACACTGTTTTTAAACTCAATTGTTTTTTTATGCAAAAACTTTGCAATGCGATCTGCAACGTCAATGCCAGTGGCCATTGTAATGCCTTGCAATCCAGGGCTAATGTTAACCTCAATAACCACTGGGCCTAGAGGCGTTTTTAGTAAGTCAACAGCGCACAAGTCAGCTTTTATAGCTTTACAAGCCTTTACAGCTATGCGTTCCATGTCATGGCTTGGTTCAAAAGCTTTGCCAACACCACCTGCATGGATGTTAGATCTCAACTCTCCAGGAGCTGCTAATCGCTCCATAGCTGCAATGACTTTGTCACCTGCAACGATCAACCTGTAATCAACGCCGTCATTATCAATGAATTCTTGCAGCAAGAAGGGTTGCTTGACTTGTTCTAAAGCGTCAATGATTGAAGAAGCAGATGCGTAAGTGTCAGCTACTAAAACGCCTTTACCTTGAGTTCCTTTAGGAAACTTTGCAATGATTGGGTAGTGCAGTTTTTTCAAAATCTTCCTCGCTGATTTGACACTGGCGACAATGTAAGTTTTAGGCATTGGAACACTGTGTTGTTGCAAAACCATGTGTGTTAAAACCTTGTCATGCGCTAATACAAAGCTTTCAGGGCTTAACGGTTGATAACAATCTTTTAATAAAGAACTAGTGCTTGCTAGCAATTGCACGTGCTTGTAAGAACCCCTAATGTAGACACAGTCAAAACTTGTTAACGGTTGTCCCTCGTAAAGAATGTCTCCGCCTTTAGCATTGAAGTAAACTTCCAACTTTTTCAAGTTAACACTTTCAACACTGTCAAAATAGTTTTGCAACGCGTTGCTTACCCAATCGCTTGAAACGCTTTTCAAACTAATAACAGCTGCTTTCAAGCCTTGATTTGAATCTTGCCTTGCAAGTTTTTTACCAACCATTTTTTGCTTTAAAAACGTTTTAACACAGATTTTTTCAAAATTTTTAACGCGTTGTTTTCAAAGGATCTATTAAAAAACCTGCTTTTTTCAAAACGTTTTGACCAATGAGCAGTTTATACTTCATACGCTTCCTGTCAGCAACAGTGAACTTGGCTGTTAGCTCAACGCCTGCAATTACAATTCTTGCTTGGATCACAACTCTAACACTGCTGCCGTGCGTGTTTTTAATAATCCTACTCCCAACTATGGGTCCTAGTTTTAACTCTGAAGCAAGCTTGCTGTCAATACTGCTCTTAACAGCTCCAGTGTCAATCTTTGCGTCAATAGTTATTGTTTTCTTTTTACCTTTAAGCGTTACTTTCTCTACTAATCCAATGCATTTGCGCTTTGACAATGGCTTTATACTTGTTTTTTTCGTTGAAATTTTTAACACAGACATGCCATTAAATTGTTTTCAACAGGGTTTATAAAATTTTTTGAAAAAAGCTTGAAAGAAAAAAATTGTAAAGCTTTTGTTAAAGCTTAAAATTTTTGTTTTAAGCTTCTTGCTTTGCTTCTTGCTGTGCTTGGTCTTGCTTTTCTTGCTGTGATTGTTTTTCCTTTGCTTGCTTTTCTTGTTCTTGCTGTTCTTGTTGTTCTCCTTGCTGTTTTTCTTCTTCCCATAAAGGCTTCCTGCCATGCTTAACAATTTTCAAGTTTATCTGAACAATGCTTTCAGAAATCGTGTTTCCAACAACTGTTTTACGCCTTCTAAAACCTTTCTTTTTAATCCTCATGCCAGTGCCATAACCAGTAAGTATGCGCTTTCTACCAGCAGTGTTTATGTGAGGAACCATTGGAAAGCCTGCAAAGTCTGTGCCTCCAGTTATTAAAAGCTCGTAACCTGGCAGGTTGAACAACTCTCCCTTAACAGTGTCTCCAATTTTCTTACCTATCAAGCTATCTGCTTGCGGGCTTTTAACCTCTAATTTTAAAGTCTTCCCAGTTTTTGCATCGCCAATGTTTATTTTGAATTCTGCCATTGTGCCTTGGTGCTTGGAAGGTTTTATAAATATTATGATTTACAACAGGTTTGCCATGGGAAAAGGTTTGAAAAGCAAACATAAACATTTAGGAAGGCTTGCAGGAGTTAAAGAAAGAGTTAAAGATAAAGCTGTACAGGAAATTCTCAGCCCTGCTTTTAGGAAGGCCAGGGTTAAAACAAGGCTTGCTGACAAGAAGATAAGCATTGTGAGCGATGTAGTTATTTCAAAACTTGAAGCTGTGAGCAATTTTCCAAGCATTGAAACCTTGAACGAGTTTCAAAAACAAGTTTTAGATGTAAAGATAGGCATTGCTAGCGTTAAAAAATCTGTGAGCATGATTAGAAAGTCTATTCCCGTGATTAGAAAATTGCAAAAGATTCATGTTAGGAAGTGTTTACAAGCAACGCGTTCAAAAGATTTTTCCAAGCAAAGACTGGTTTTGAAATCGTTTTACGGCAGGGTTTCAAGCATTGTTAAAAGCTTGGCAAACGCGATAATTGTTTTGCAAGAAGCTAAGCAGTGCTTGAAAAACACTCCTAAGTTAAAGCAGTTATTCACTGCTTGCATTATAGGTTTTCCAAACGTTGGGAAGACAACATTGTTTTACAAGCTAACAGGTTCTAAAGCGAAAATCGCTAATTATGCTTTCACAACGCTAAGCGTTAACGTTGGTTACGTGTTGTTTAAAGGTGTTGAATTGTTACAAGTTGTTGACGCTCCAGGAACGTTAAACAGGATTGACAAGATGAATGACATTGAATTACAAGCATGGATTGCTGCAAAGCTTTCAAACATTATTGTTTACGTGTTTGACCCTGAAGAACAGTTCAGTCTTGAACAGCAATTAAAGCTAAGGCAGAGGATTGTTAAAACTGTAAAGCCTTTAAACATTAAAATTGTTGATTATGTTAGCAAGTCAGACAAGTTTAATGTTCAAGCATTTGCAAGGAGAGCTAGGCTTAAACATTATTATTCAAGTCCTGAAGCATTAAAACATTTCCTTGTCACAACAGCTTTGAAAAGCAAGAATGCAACTAGTGCTACTAGTGTTAATGTTTAAGATAAGGTTTAAGACTTAGAAATCGCTATCGTGAACCTTCCTGGAAGCTTACACCTTGCACGTCTCAAAGCTTCTTTAGCAAAGTTAACGCCTTGCTCTCTCGTGTGCACTTCTAATATAACATCGCCTTTAAACACTTGAGCTGCTAAGCCTATGGGCTTTCCAAACGCTAGTTTCATGCCAGTGCTTAAACGGTCAGCTCCAGCGCCAGTTGCTAACGGGTTCTCCCTCAAC
>JAGGZX010000051.1 GCA_021161785.1 Candidatus Woesearchaeota archaeon
CTTTTTAGAAAATTCTGGATGTTTACTTATTAATAATTCTATGTTAGAGTAAACATCGTCAAAAGATTTTCTGCCATTAACATAAAGTCTTCTAGAGTCATGTAAGGCTTTAGGACCGTCAATACTGACTGCTATTTGGAATTCCTTTTCAATAAGGAAGTCTAAATGCCTGGCTAGTAAGGAACCATTCGTTGTTAAGCTGTAAACAAGTTTTTTACTAGAACCTTTAAGATTCTTATCTAAATACTCAGTCACAGCTTTGATTAGATTGAAATTTAAAAGAGGCTCGCCACCATAGAAAGAAACAACAAGCAAGTCAGAAGTGTGAGGTAATAAAACATCTAAGCTCTTCAAAGCAGTGTCTAGGTTCATACTCTTAAAAGAGTGTGTTCTTTCACCTTTGTATAAGCCAGAGTAAATGCAATACTTGCAACGAAAATTACAAGCCTCTGTAACATTTAACACTATAGACTCTATTTTTTTATTGTTGCAAAATGCTATGAAAGGCTCAGGGTCATACCTTGGACTGTAAGTTTGTGCTTGTAATTCTTTCTCTAAAGCATTAATCTTTACACCTTCACCGCGATATATAGAGCTCGTTATCTTTTCATAAAGCATTCTACGACCATTATAATTAAAGCTTACAAAATTTGGGTGTTGTCTTATCTCTGCTATCATTATAAGCCTTGATCAAAAATTTTTTATATAGACTTCCATGTTTATCCCAGATAAATTGCGAGAAATGATTGAACAACTTAGAACGTTTTCAGAAAATAAAAAAGACTCAGCACCAAGTTTTAAGGAAAAATTAAAAAATTAGGGAACACATTTCCTCTTTTATGGAGTTGTGTTTGAAGATTAAGTATTCTTGGATTTATAACAAGCAGTTTTATCTAGATTTAAGCATTGAAGAGTTTAACAATAAAATTTGGAATAGGGTTTTAGCTATTGGTAAGAGGTTTGAAAAGCTTTACAACAAGTACATTGACAGGATTGTGGAGTTGATTCCGAAGTATTCTGGCTTTGACTGGGGCGAGTGTTGTGAAACATTCATCCCGATTTACCTAGTGAAAAAGCCAGGCCCCAGCTTTTCAGATCCTTTAACTTTAAAAGTTAGGAGTGATTTAAAACTTATGCTTGTCATTCTTACGCATGAACTTTGCCATAAAAACATGGAAGGCGTTATTGATGACCCTTTGTTGAGGGAAAACGTTATGAATTTAACAACTAAGTTCGTGTTTAAAGATTTGAAGTTGAATGTTGAAAACCAGTTGGAAAAGCTTTTCCAATTCACAGAGCAAAGGTTTAAAAAACATTATAAACCATTAAGCATTGACTTGTCAAAAACCAGTGTGAAGCAGTTTTTAACAAGTAAGGGTTTGCTTGAAAATGATTAAGCTTTTAAAGCTTTGTCCTGGTGATGCTATAGGTTTTGTCAGTCCTTCAGCTGGATTGGCTGGAGTTTTTAAATATCGTGTTAAGAGAGCTATAAACTGGTTTGAAAACCAAGGTTTTAAAGTTAAGCTTGGCAAGTATTTTTTTAAAAAAGGTTACATTGCTGGAACTCTGGAGCAACGAGCTCAAGATTTAAACAACATGATTTATGATGAGGAAGTTAGAGCTATAATACCAGCTATTGGCGGCAATCACAGTGTTCAATTGTTGAGCTTGATAGATTTCAAAGCTTTTGCTAAGCAGCAAAAAATTTTCTTAGGGTTTTCTGACATCACTGTTTTACACTTAGCTTTCTACACTGCTTCTAGAGTTACCACGTTTTACGGGCCTATGGTTTTAACACAATTTGGAGAATATCCTAAACCTCACGATTACACTATTCAATATTTCAAAAAAGCAGTTATGAAAGGCTTTATAGGAGTTGTTAAGCCTTCTAGCTATACTGACGAATTCCTAGACTGGGCTAAGTTTAAAAACAAGGCTAGAACAAAATTCAAGCCTAACAAGTTTAAATGGTTAAAGCCTGGAACTGCTAAGGGTAAACTCTTAGGTGGTTGTTTGCCTTCAATGCTTAGAGTTGCAGGCACTAGATACTGGCCTAGTTTTAAAAACAGCTTGTTGTTTTTAGAAACTCCTGAAGGTGTTAAGCCTGGAACTCCTTACAGCTTGGAAAACGTTGACAGAGATTTATCCCAGCTATTAGAGTTTGGAGTTTTTGACAAAGTTAATGGTTTAATACTTGGAATTCCTTACAGGTACACTTCAACAATGAAAAACCAGTTTTACAAGTTAATACTGGAAAGGCTTAAAAATTATGATTTCCCAATCTTGGCAAATGTTAACTTCGGACACACAGACCCTATAATCACAATACCTTATGGTGTGAAAGCAGAAATTTCAAGCTTTAACAATACATTCATGATTAATGATAAGATTTTAGTGTGAAATTGGTGCTAGTCACCCCAAGCAAGTTTTATTTTAAAATATTTTGTTTTTCTGAGCGACAATTATTTTTAAATGGGTTGTTTTTGTGAAAAACAATTAATTTTTTTTCTATATTGAAAATTATTTTAAATACATCTTGTTACAAAAAACACAAAGATTTAAATCAACAAAACCATTTTCCAGAACAAAAATGTTAGTAGTGCTTGCTAGGCATGGTGAGACTGTTTGGGATCACGAGCACAGGCTTAGCGGATTAAGCAATGTAAAGCTCTCACAAA
>JAGGZX010000023.1 GCA_021161785.1 Candidatus Woesearchaeota archaeon
AACATAAACTAAATTATTTCCCTTTTAGAGTCTAATATAGAGTGTCTAATAAGATAATAATGTTTTATAACGAATCTTAGCTAAGGCATAACAAAAATTACGAATTTATCTAGTAATCTATTATCTATCCCCATCAATGCTATGATTTGCGCAGGATAATTCTTTGCATTCAAAAAAGGTTTGAGAAAAAGTTTTTCACAACGCTTAAAAACTTCTTGATGAATGATTGCTTCTTCACAGGTTTTCCAGAGTCTTTTATTTGAACTTCTTCTGAAACGTTAGTGTTGGAATTGTTTGTCAAGGTGTTGTTTCCTTGAGAGCTTCCAGGAACAACTCCAGGGCTTGGTTGTTTAGAACTATTCACGGAAAGGTTTAAATAAAACACGCGAGAGTATTCCTTGTCGTTAATCGTTGCTTTAACAACTGTTGGTATTTGTATTTTGTCACCTTTAAAGTCTTGAGAAAGCTTTGCATTGTAAATATATGCTTGGGCTTCTTCTCCAGAGTCTAGAGAGGGCTGTGCAAGTGTTAATCCAGAAACTTTTTCAACGTTTAAAGGCAACCTGTCAGTGACTATTAAACCCCTGACAGCGCTGTCAACAAACCTTTTAACATAAACAGTGACTGTGAAGTTGTCGCCAGGTGTTAAGTTAGTCTTGCTGCAAGTCTTGCGCACACTGAGAGCTTCTCGCAATGGGTAAACATCAAACTCTTCATTGCTAGTTACAAAGAATGTTTGCCTAGTAGTTGTTTGGTAGGTAGCGTCAGCACTTATTGCTATGCTTGTCTTGTTATCCACTTCAGGGCTTTTAATATTGAATGATAAAACTTTAACACTCTCGCCAGGGCTTAAGCCTTGAACAGTGAAGTTCTTTTTAAACAAGCTGCTTGTCAAGTCTCCAGTAATGTTCACAAAATATTTTTCTTCATCATTGTTTTTTACAAACAACTCTACAAGCACTGACTCGTCAGGAATCACTGCTCGCTTGCTCAAACTCACATCCAAGCTAACACTGCCAGCTTCAACTGTTAGTGTTTTAGAACTAGTAGCATTGAAGTGCTTGTTGTTAACAGTCATGAAGCTAGTTGCGTTGATTGTGTAATCTCCAGTTCTGAAAGGCTTTACAGTAACAAAGAAACTGTCACTAGAACCTGCTTTTATAAACCCGTCAAAAGAAAACTTCACATACCTAGTGAAAGCTCTTCTTGAAAACTTGTCATCAAAACGCTTAACAAGCAAGTTTGAAGGAACTCTAACAACAAGGCTGAACTGCATGTCTTTATCCTCACTGTTAGTTATGGTAACAGTAAACGTTGAGGTTTCACCAACTTTTATCTTTGAAGGGCTTAAATCAAAGCTAATGCTGTAAGGCTTTGGAACGCTAATCTTTTGATCTGAAGAACTATCTCCAGCAAGGTTTCCTTCAAAACTGTAATTA
The DNA here is from genome assembly GCA_021161785.1 of Candidatus Woesearchaeota archaeon. GTDB lineage: Archaea > Nanobdellota > Nanobdellia > Woesearchaeales > JAGGZC01 > JAGGZX01. Next base: position 1,440 of record JAGGZX010000023.1, read on the forward strand.
CAAACAGTTCTTAAGTGAATGTCTTCATACTCTGTAGATCTAACCTTAAAAGAAAACGTTTTTGAAAAACCAGGTTTTAACAGTGATGTTTCAAAAACAACTTTATTGCCATGCACCAAGCTGTTTTCAGGGTTGTAAACAAACGCGTTTGTTATGAATTCTGTGCATTCAATGTTTTCAGCGTTTTTTGTTCCAGTGTTTTTAATGGTTACGTGAACATTCGTTGATTCTCCAAATTCTAGACTTGTTGATTTAAAGCTGTGCTCAATCTCAAGCTTTGGAGCTAACCTGAATATTGCAAAGTCAATACCTCTATGCTTTTTGCCGTGAGAGTCAAACATTATGTGATCCCAGTCTTCTTCACCGCTAACATTGACATAGCAATAACTAGTAACGCCTTCAGTGTAACAAGTATGTAAGTCTATAAGCATGGTTTGCTGGTCTTTCTTAAGCATTATAACCTCATAATCGCTTTCATCAACGAACAATGTGTAAATATTGTTTTCAAACTGCCAAGTATCTCCATGGAAGTGCCATTCGCGATAAATCTGTCCTTGCGAGGGAATGCCAGTTGCAAGGCTTGGCTTCGCATTCATACAAAACATGAGTGTTAAACTTGTTATTGCTAGCGTTACCGCTAGCATTGTGAGAATTAGTGTTATTACTTGTTCTTGCGTTTGTTCTTGCTTTCTACCTTGCTTTAAAGCTTTTCTCACAATTATTTTCTCACCAGTTTTATCTTTAGCGTTTAACACGTTGCTCAATCCTCTAACTTGGTAAAAACCTTGCTAGCCACTTCTTAAACATTTCTAACGCTTTCTTAACATTCCATTGCAATCCTGATTTATAAATATTTCTAACCATTCAAGAGAAATTAAGAATGCTTGCAACCAGTTAAAAAGAAAAAGTGTTAAAAAACAAAAAATTAGGCAAAGCTTTAAAGCTTTACCAAGGTTTTATCTCTTCTTCTTTTTAGACTTCTTAGCCTTTGCTTTCTTCTTAGCTGTTTTTTTCTTTTTCGCTTTCTTACTCTTCTTCCTGCCACGAGCCATCACTGCTCTTGCAACGTCACCGTTCTTGTCTATAAAATACAAGTACCCTGGCTCTTTTTTAATTCCTACCTTTGCAACTTTCTGTCTTTTCACTCTAACTTTTTTCCTACCTGCTCGTGCCATTTCTGCACGCCAAATGTCTCCGTCTTTTCCAATGTAGTAAAGCCATCCAGGCTCTTTTTTAATTCCTACCTTTGCAACTTTTTGCGCCATCTAAGCTCACCCCCTCTAAATTTTTTTCTTTAGCTTTCCAAAAGCTTTTAAATTCTTTTATTCTTGTTTTTAAATCCTTATCCTCTATTACTCTGAACATAACTTCCTTATAAATGTTTTGGTTTTTCCCGCGATTTTTGAATATTTTTCAAAGTTTTTAAATAAACATTTTTAAACTTTTTAAATATTCATTTTTAAATAAAAACTTTGAACAAGAAACATTTTTAAACGCTTTTAAAACTCGGTGTTAAATGCTCGTCTTGCTAGGGTTGCTAGACATCGCTGCTGGATTGCTCATACTATTAAATAACATATTACAATTACC
>JAGGZX010000025.1 GCA_021161785.1 Candidatus Woesearchaeota archaeon
AATGGAACAATGAATTTAAGATTATTCAGAAAATTTAGGAATAAAGAAGACATCTTCTCAGTAGTTAGTGCGGCAACATTTACAAACAAATAAAGATCTTTGCTTTCCAAACGTTTTGCTTTTAAACTAAAAATTGGCGTTGTGTTTTTTCTTGTTTTGAAACACTAGTCATAGTGTTTTGTTTAACAACAAAAACTTTCTTGTAATCACTGCACAGGGACTTCAAACGAAAGCTTTTTATATTGAAAAAACACTACCCATAGCGTTGCAACATGAGCGTTGAGAAATCAAAATTTAAAACAAGTTTGAAAGCAAGAACAAGCCCAGGGCTTGAAATACTGAACGTGAAAACGCGTTCAGAGGTGTTTTATGGATTTGCAAGCCCAAGCCATGCCAGAACAGTTTAAAAATAAAGGTTTAACATCAAAGCGCGAAGCGCGTGGCAAGGCTGGGCGCTCTAACAATGGATTGAAAAACAACTCGGGCTTTAACAATTTTGAAGTTAATTCTCAAAAACTGTCTAGAAAGATTGAGCAAGCAGTTCAAAAACTTTTCAGAGAAGGTGTTTATGAAATAACAACAACAGAGATTGTTAAAACAGTTTTTCCAAGCCAGTGGCAAGTCATTGAGAGCGTGTTAAACTCTGAATTCTCTACAAAGCATGAAGTGCACCAAGCCAAGGCTTTGAAAGCAAAACTGCATAGGAAAGTGATTTACTACTTGAACAAGCTTGTTGAAGAAGGCTTGCTAAGGATTTCAAAGCTAAACCCTAGGGGCGAGAAAGTGTTCACTGTTTCAAGAACTCAAATACAAGCAGGCAAGCCTCAAAACTTGAACGCAATGCTTTCAATACTAACACCTACAAAGTATTATGAAGACCTAGGCATAGTTCAACACCACCCAGACATTGAATGGGTTTCACGCGTGCATAGCGTTGTGTTAAATGCAGACCTTTTTGAAAGCTTAACAGCTTTAAACGCTACAATCCAACACATAGCGCCAGCTGTTAATGACACGATAGCAATAAACAATTTCCAAACAATGATCAACACTAAGCAATTGTCAAGCTTGCAAAACTTTTTAGTGTTCACGAACAACTTGTTAAGGGATTACAATCAAAAACTGTCTTTAATCATAAACGTTTCATACTTAAACATTGAGCGCTTCAACGCTGTTTTAAAAACTCTGAGCTTGCTGCCTAGCAGGGTTACAAACATTGTTTTAAAACTAAACCATAAGTCAATGTCAAGCCTTGACGTTTTGCTAAGCAAGAGTTTAAAACTGTTCATGGACAACAATTTTAAGCTAAACATTCACAACGCTAACGCTTTTAAAGGCGTTTTATACCCTGGAAGAGCTGGCGTTTATGCTTTGCATAAAAACGTTAAAAACGCTTTAGGCGTTGTTAGCTCTGCAACAAGCATTGGCATTGATGTTATGCGCTTCACTGAAAAATTGAAAACGTTCACAGCGTTTAGAAAGTTAAGCCTGGCAGCTGCTAAGACTTTGCTGTTAATAACTTCAATCCAGTTCAAAACCTTCAAGCAGAACATTAAAAGATTACAAATCTTGAGTAGAGAGAATCCTGCCATAGTGTTTTCACATTCTAAGAGCTATGTAAGGCTTTGGAATTACGACTGGGAAGGCGTTGAGAAAAACAATTTGTTAGACTTAATGCTGAGCGTTCGCGAAACTTTGAAAATCTTTGCAAGGTCTGAAGAAATGATTTACAAGAGCTGCGGCCTTCCAATGAAGTTTAACATTGGCTTGTCATCAGCTTTTAAGACTTACAAGTTAAAATTCTTGAGCAAGAAGCACTACTTCAAGCAAAGAGTTTACTCTTTGAAAGACTTGACATCTCCAGTGATGAAGAACTTTTTAAGGGTTAGAGAGCGATTGATAAACATTTTTGAAGGCGCTGACAGGGTGCGCATATTCCATGCAAACGCTAGTCCTGAAAAAATATTTGAAGAGGTGAGCTACTTGACAACAACCACTAACCTGCCTTTAATAAGTTTTGACTTCACAGCAAAGCCTAGAGATTTAAAACTCACACAGTTTTTAAACCATGGTTAAGACAAGGAGGTGTTTAATTGGAAATCCAAGCTGAGAACAACTTGCAAGCTTGGAAGAAAGCTTTAAAATTAGTTTTAGACAAAGGCATTGACTACACAGACGTTGAAGGCTATCCTTGCAAGGAAGTTCAAAACTTGATGATAACCATTACTAACCCTGAAAGAGACTTTACAAAACCGTTAGCAGTTATGCGCATGTTTGAAGACTGGCTGTACCCTAGCTTGGAAGACATTGAACAAACATTGCTAGATCCAGCTCCAGTGCCAGTTGTAGAGTTTGCTTACGGTCAGAGAATGTTTAACTATGAAGGCTTTGACCAAGTAGATGATTACGTTGTTGAATTATTAAAAAAGAAACCTTCAAGCAGGCGTGCAGTGGTAATGGTTTACAACCCTTTAAAAGATTCTCGCATAGAGTCAGAGCTAGCGCCTAGCTTTATGTATTTAATGTTCAGGATTTTCAACAACACTGTAAACCTGACAGCGCACTTGAGGAGTAACAACTTGTTATTCGGACTCCCAGCTGATTTCTACCAATTATGGCTCTTGCTGTCAAGGATTAGTGAAAAGCTAGGTTTAAAAACTGGAAGCATGACAATAATCTCTGACTATGCATACGTGTTTAAAGACACTGAAGAAAAAGCAAGGCAGATCATTGAAACAGCTCGTTAATCATTTATTTCTAAACAAGTTTTTGAGACAAAACTTTAAAAATCAGTGTTGAGACCTAGCAATGCATGAGTGTTGAAAACGTTTTAAAACGAATAGCTGAAAAACATGCTTTGATAAACGCTGCAAAGCATGGTTACAAAGCAAGCATTGGAGCAGTTATTAGCAAGGTAGTTTCAGAAATGCCTGAGTCTAAAAAGCAGATTCAACTAGTAAAGCAAGTTGTTCAAGAAGTTGTTGAACTGGTTAACAATCTTTCTCCAGGAGAGATTGAGCAACGATTAGAAAGTTTGGGTTTAAAACAAAGTTTAAAATCAAGACCTAGAGAGAAAACGTTTGAAGAATTATTGTTAGAAGTTTTTAAGCCTTTCAAAACGCTTGTTCAAGGCAGCGTTGTTACAGCGTTCCCTCCAGAGCCTAGCAAGTACCCACATATAGGTCATGCTAAAGCTTTACTCTTGAATTACTACTTTGCAAAAATCATGAATGGTTCTTTCATTTTAAGGTTTGAAGACACTAACCCGTTAAACGTTAAGCAAGAATATTATGATGCAATGTTTGAAATGTTGGAATGGCTCGGCGTTAAGCCAGACAAAATAACTTATGCTTCTGACCTTGTTAAAGAATTACAAGAACTAGCTGAAGAATTGATAAGGAAAGGCTATGCCTATGTTTGCTCTTGCTCTAAGGAAGAGATAAAAATTTCTCGCGACAAAGGCATTGCTTGCAAGCATAGAAGTCAAAGCGTTGAGCAAAACCTTGAATTATGGAAACAATTACTTGATGGCAAGGAAGGTTTAATACTCAGGGCTAAGATTGACTTGCAACACAAAAACACTGCTATGAGAGATCCAACCTTGTTCAGAGTTATTAATAAAGAACACTTAAGAGTTAAGAATGTTAAAGCATGGCCTTCTTATGACTTTCAAAACGCAATGCTTGACGCTTTGCAAGGTGTTAACATAAGGTTTAGGAGTAAAGAGTTTGAGCTTAGAGGAGAATTACACAATTATTTGCAAAAAATTGCAGGGTTTAAACCCACAAGTTTTGTTCATTTCGCAAGGTTTAACATTGAAGGCGCCTTGACAAGCGGTCGTTTGATCAGGGAGTTAATTCAAAAGCATGAAATTAAAGGCTGGGACGATCCTAGGTTAGTAACTATTAAAGCTTTGAAAAAGCGTGGGTTTTTACCAGAAGCTGTGAAGTACTTCTTAATAAGCACTGGCGTTTCAAAATCTGAATCTAGTTTGAAAATGGAAGCTTTAGAAGCTGTTAACAGGCGTTTCGTTGACAAGATTGCGAAGAGATACTTCTTAATCGTTAACCCTGTAAAGATTCGTGTTAAAAACGCTCCGGTTAGAGTTGTAAAGTTAAAGCTGCATCCAGAGAAAGATTTAGGATTCAGAGTTTTGCATGTGAATGACTCGTTCCTGATTGAAAGGAAAGATTTTGAAAAGTTAAAGCCAGGCAGGATTCACAGGTTGATGGAATGCCTAAATTTTGAAGTTAAAAACAATGAATTGCAATACCACAGCGATGATTACAATGAGTACAGGAAAAACCCTGGCTTGATAATGCACTGGCTTCCAAACAATGAAGCAGAAATTGTTAAGGCAAGAGTTTTAATGCCTAACGGCGAAGAAATTCAAGCATTAACTGAAGCTAACGTTTTAAAAGAAAAACCAGACAGCAAGATCCAAGCAGAACGTTTCGGGTTTTTAAGAATTGAAAGCATTGACGAAGATCAAAGAATTGTAAGCCTTGTCTACACGCACAGGTAAGGGTTTTAAAAAATTTGAAAACCTTGTTTTTAACTTTTATTCATTGTATAGCAATACCCATTTGTTAGTTTCATTAATTAATCCTGACTCGTCCAGTTTTTTGATAATCACGATTATTATAATTCTGGTTATCAAGCTGTGTTTTCAAGCAAAAAATATAAAAAACATTTTTATTTAACAATTTTCTGCATGGGTGATCACTTGGTTGTGAGGGTTAAGGTTAAAGACATTCTTGAAGAGTTAGGATCTTTCAAGATGTCTTCTGACTTTATGGACAGGCTTGACGAGAAGGTTAGGCTTTTGATAGAAGAAGCTGTTCACAGAGCTGAAGCAAATAACAGGCACACAGTGATGGCTAAGGATTTATGATTGCTTTTCTTGCTCTTCAAGTTTTTTCGTTGCTTTAGCAATAGCTATTATTAAATCGTAAAAAGGGTCTAGGCTCATTTTTTTATGAAATGTTAGGCATTGGAGGTAGCGGTGGCAGTGCTGGAGGCGTGTCTTTCTTCTTTACTTCATTGTTTTCTATTCCTGGCTTAGCAGCTTCTCCTGGCAGTGGCGGTAACTCTGGAATTGGCAGTTCTGGAAGTTCTGGCTGCTTTGTTTGTAGTTTTAAACTTTGGCTTTGCTGGTTGCTTGGCTCAGCGCCAACATTGTTTGCAGCTATGGTTAAGTCTTTAGTTGATATTAAAGGCATTTCAATGCTTTGCTGGCTTGGTTGCTGCACTTCTTGAGTAAATCCTTGCATTGGTTGTTGCAATCCTTGCTGCATGCTTGTCTGTATCTTGCTTTGCAATTCTTGCACAGCCTTGTCTAGCATGTTAGGCGTTGCGAATTCTGGAGCTGGAGGTTCTTGCTTTTCCTCCATTTCTTGCTTTGAAAACAGTATTGGCAATGGGTGTTGTTCTTGCTGCAATCCTTGCTTAGGCTCTAAACCTGGCTGGCTTGTGACGCTTTGCTTTGCTTCTTGTTTTAAATCAATGCTTGCATTGACTGGTTTTTCAACAGTTTCTTGTTGAACACTAGTTGGTTGTTGCGAATTCATTGGTTGTTCCAAAGCTTGGTGAAATGCTTGCTGGCTTGTAAAGCTTTGAACTTGTTCAGGCTTAGCGAATTGTTCAGTGCTTGCTTGTTCAGTTTTAAACGCTTGCTCGGTTTTAAAACCTTCTTGCTGCACTGGTTGCTTTCCCAAGTCTTTCAAGCTTTGAACCTGGTTGTGAAGCGCTATCAATGCTTGCGCAATGACTTGGTTTTGCTTTTGAATGTCTTGCAACAATTCTCCAGGATGTTTTCCAGAGTATTCTTGCAACAATTCTTTCTCAGCAGCTCTGAAAATGTCGCTTAAACGCCGTATAGAATTGTTCAAGCTGTAAAGACCGTCAATCAATTCTTGACCAGCTTTAGCGCTTAAGAACGGGTTAGACTTTAAAGATTCAATCTCTTGCTTTAGCAGAGAAATCTGCCTCATTAACAAGTCATAATCCTGGCTTGAGCGCGCAGCCTTAACAGTCTTCCTAGCCAAAATTTCACCCCTTTTTCAATTTTTTAACAAGCACTCCTTGTGAAAGTGAAACCTTTAAGAGTCATATGTTTTTGCTTTTTATAAAATTTTCTATTTTAAGCAAGTAATCGTGAACATCTCCAACA
>JAGGZX010000041.1 GCA_021161785.1 Candidatus Woesearchaeota archaeon
ATATACAACTTATATAATATTAAATATTTAAGAGGTGAAAGAATGCGCATACAAAAATTAAAAACAAAAACAAAACAAAAACTAGAAGACATTATTAGAGGAGTAAAAGAAAACATAGGTAAAACCATATTAGCCGCAAGCCTAGCAACAGCTATAGGAACTACAATAGCAAAAAATAATGTGCACTTCGCAGTAGGAAGTCTATACTTACACAACCCTAAAGGAACTCATTATGTCTGGGGAGTATACCCCACAGTCCGTGTGGATGGTGACGGGGAAGACGCTAACATAGTATCTCTTGGACTATTAGGATCCCGTGTAAATGTTTCAGACAGTTCTAAAGTAAACAACATCTACTCTCTAGGAACAGGAATAGCTGCAATTACTGACATAGGAGAAGGGAGTACAGTAAAAGGTAACATAACATCATGCGGAATAGATTTATTACTTGTAAGCAATGGTATAGGAGAAGGGAGTACAGTAAAAGGTAACATAACATCATGCGGAATAGCTTTATTCCTTATAGGCAATGGTATAAGAGAAGGGAGTACAGTAAAAGGTAACATAACATCATGCGGAATAGATTTATTTACACTCAATATTGTGGGAGAAGGGAGTACAGTAGAAGGAGATGTGTCAATTTATGGCCTTAGTGGTTTTTTGATGCAGAATTCAATTGGTTACTCATCTGATAGTGGTAAAGTTAGTAAGGAAGTTACTAAGGTAAAAGGAGATGTTAGAAGCATAGGCTTGGGACCATTTAATCAGAATGTAATTAAAGGTAGAAGTATTATAGAAGGTAACTCTTACGCGGGATACGGACTAATTATATCTAGTTCAAACTCCTACAAAGAGGGTAAAATAGAAGGGAATGAAACAGTGTATGGAACCATTGCAGAAACATCCACGGGGACTAGTCTAATGTCTCGGTCAGAATGTAAAAAAATGAATCAAATAGAAAATTAGCTAAACAGGAGGTGAAATAATGGGTTTTCAACAAAGATTAGAAGATATTATTGAGACTGTAAGAATGAATTTGGGCAAGGGTTTATTCACTGCGGGTTTACTAACAGCTATAGGCATTACAGCGCTGAAAGATAATGTGCATTTTACAGCGGGCTATATCCATTTTAAAGATCCTAAGAAAACGCAGTATGTTTGGGGCATTCTCCCTTTCGTGTATGTAGATGGTGCTGGAAAAAACGCTGATATTGTTTCTTTGGGTTTGCTTGGATCTTATGTTGAAATTAAGGATAATTCTACACTAAAAAACGCTGATATTGTTTCTTTGGGATTGCTTGGATCTTATGTTGGAATTGAGGATAATTCTACAGTAAAGAATGTATATTCTTTAGGAACAGGAGTTGGTAGTATAGTGAATGTAAGGAAAAACGCGAGAGTAGAAGGGAATATAGTTTCTGCGGGAATAGGTCTTAATGTTATTAATAATATTGATTCTGGAACTTTGGTAAAAGGCAATGTGGTTTCCTGCGGAATAGCCCCATTCATTCTTAACCAAATTCAGAGGGGAAGTACAGTAAAAAGGGATGTGATTTCTGCTGGAGTAGGTTTTCTTGGTCCTTGTAACAATATTTATAAAGAAACAACAGTGGAAGGAAATAGTTATGCTGGCTTTGGCTTTATTAGTTCATCTGGTGAGGAAGATGGTAATATCAAAGGGAATGAAGCAGCATATGGAGTCTTTGCACAAACATCTCATGGATTCTCTTTAATCTCTGGAATTGAGCATAGGAAATAATTTAGCTTTTGTAACCCCTTTTAAGTGGTAAAAAACGAAAAATTTATAAAGGAAAATAACCATACACTTAATAATTTAAATGTCTAATAGGTGAAAAAATGAAGTACAGCACTAAAATTAATGAAGATCCAAAAGATGTTGCTATAAACTACCTTCTTACAGTTATAGATGCTCATATAATTTCACAAGTAGGAGATCCACAGTCAATTAGAGATTATGTTCTAACCTGCATGATAGAAAGGTCTTCGTTTGATCAAGAAGGCCAGCTAATTACTGAGTATTTAGGAGAGATTAAGCTAAGTAAAAACGAAATAGAAAAGTTGAGGGAAAAGCAGCAAGAATTAGAATGGGAATTATGTAACTTATCTCAAGATACTTTAGAGAGTTTAAATCAAAAATTGGAGATAGAGAAAAGATTAAGAATATTAGGGGATAATCTTAGAACTATTGATGAGTATTTAAAACGCTTTGAGAAATAAAAATTTTTTCTTAGGAATTGCTTTAAAGCATGCTGGAGCGTTTAATTTTTTAACCGAAACATTTATAAATGATTGTTACAAAAGTTTCAATATGGTCACAAAAGTTTCAATATGGTTAACTTTAGAACCATTGCTTTATTCTAGACCAAAGCATTTAGCAGAGATATCAAGAGAGCTTAAAAAGCCGCACACAACAGTGAGAAAACAATTAAAAATATTTGAAAAGAAAGGTTTAATCCAGAAAGAAAGGATTGGTAAACAAACCTTTTACAAATTAAAGAAGATTCCTTTAATCATAGATTACCTGGCAATGGTTGAAAAAGAAAAATTAATTGAGAAGTGTGAAAAAGAATTAGTTTTGAAAGAGATTGTTGAATTCCTCCACAATTTTGATAACACAATACTCATATTTGGTTCTGCTGTTGATTCAGTTAAAGAAGCGAGAGACATAGACCTATTAGTTATAGGAAGATTTAATAAAAGAGAAATAGAGTTGTTAGGAGAAAAGTTAAATGTAAGATTTCATTTAATAAATGTGAGAAATTTGAAAGAAATAAACGAATCCTTAAAGCAAGAAATAAGGAATAAACATTTAATAATCAATAATGCAGAGGCATTGATAAAATGGTTAATAAGCTAAGATGGTGTTTTGGAAAGAAAGAAGTTAAACTTATTCCACCAAATGAAAATCTAGCAAATGAATACTTAAAAAGTGCTGAAGAAACTTTATTTGTTTTAAAAGATATTAAGGGAAAGTCAAACATGTGGCTAGCAACAACAAAATACTATGCTGAATACTTTGCAATTTATGCCTTATTAATGCGTTTAGGTATAAAATCAGAAATTCATGATTGTACAATTGAAATTGCAAAGTTTTTAGAACATGAAAACATTATAGAAAAAGGCGTTGCGAGAATGCTTGAAAATGATAAAGAATTAAGAATTGATAACCAATACTATCTGAAAAACCGAGAGGTTATTATAGATTATAATAAATTGAGAGATTTTATTCTGACAATGAAACATATAATAAACACGTTAACGAATGAAAAGATTGAAAACGTAAGGGAGAAACTTAGAAACTTAATCTAAAAACTTTGTGAATCTTTTTGTAGAAATATTTTTAAACACTAACCATGATTTTAAATGCATGCAGCTTGATTTTAAAATTCAAAGCTTTGCAATTGGCAAGGTTTTAACTGTTTGCATAATACTTGTAATCATTGGTTTAATTTCAAGCTTGCAAGCAAGGTTTGGTTTAGCAATAACTGCTAGTGTTCCTCCAAGGATTGAGGAAAGAACATTTATTTACAAGCCTGGATTAACAAAGCATTACAGTTTATGGTTTGGAGGTGCTGACAAGATAAACATAACGCTTGAAGGAGACTTTGCAAGGTTTGCAAGGTTGCAAGATCCAAACCCTTTAGGAGGGCCTAGAACTGTTGACTTGTTTATAGAACTACCTAGTCATGAAGCAAACATAACGCCTGGTTGGCATTATGTTTACGTGCATGCAACAGAGGTGGGTCCTGAAAAAGGCATGATCACTGGATTAGCATCTATTAGGATTCAATACAAGTTTCTAAAGCTTTACCCTGGCGTTTTCATAACTGGGTCTTTGTCAGTGTCAGACATTGATGTGAACCAAACAGCTTTTTTTCAGACAAGGATCAGTAATTATGGTTCTGAAAGCGCTGACAATGTTTACTCTGTGATAACTGTTTTTGACGTTAACGGTTCTTACAAAGGCTTTGCAAAAACTGAAGCTTCAGCTTTAAAATCTGGCGACACAATAACACTTGGCGCTTATTTTAATTCTAAAGGTTTAATGCCTGGCAAGTACAAAGCAGTTGCTAACGTGTTTTACAACGATGAGAACAAAACACTTCCAGAAGCTTATTTCAGGATTGGTGTTAGAGAGTTAAGAGTTTTAAATTACACAAAAACAGTTGAAGCTGGCGTTCCGAACAGGTTTTTTGTAATTGTTCAAAATCTTTGGAACTTGCCTGCTGAGAATGTTTATGCAGACATCACTGTAAGCTCTGAAAATGAAGAGTTAAACTTTAAAACGCCTTCAGAGATTATTCCAGAGTTTAGTGTTAAAAAGCTTGACACTTTTCTTGACGCTTCAACGTTAAGCCCTGGTGATAAAGCACTCACAATAAAAATCTTTTTTGAAGGAGAAAACGTTTTAACAATTAATGACGTTTTAAAAGTTGTGAAGCCTGAAACGCGTGAAAAACCTTTCATTCGCAAGGGTTCAAGCATAGTGTTTGTTTTAGTGTTAATCCTTATAGCTTTGTTGTTGCTGAACATCTTGTTGTACTTGTTGTTGTCAAAGCGTTCTAGACGTAAACATTGAAAAATCTAACAAACTCTAACATTAACTTGTTGTTTATCAAAAGAATTCCATCAAAAAATTTATAAATGGCAATTCTATATCAAGAGTGATTAATAACTACTTTAGAGTAGTGTAAGAGACTAGCAAAACAAACACACTAAAAGCATTACGACTAAAAACTAGCAATTTCATGCAGTGAGATCATGAGCTTGCTATCAATACTTTCAAGCAAAACATTGGAAACAATACTCGTGTTAATGCATTTAACAGCACCTTTCGCGCCAGTAAGATATCCTTCTGAAGACGCAACACTGGGCTTTGAAAAAGCAATGTCTACAAAAGCACAACTCTTTCCAGGTTCAAACATTGTTTTGCCAGACAAGTTAGTGCATGTTGGCACAGGTTTTTTTGGCTACATTGCTTTAAAGCAATTAATGCCAAGCCTTGACGATGCAGCAGTCACAAACACTGTCTTACTAGCAGGTTTAGGTAATGAAATTTATGAAGGCCTCAACCCTGCATATGATTATGACTTTAGTGGTTATGACTTAGAAGCAAACCTTACTGGAGTGTTGCTTGCTAGGAGTTTATACCAAAACAAAAGTTTTGAAGAAAAACTTAAACATGCAGAGCTAAGCCTTCTTGAAAATTTAAACAATTTCACAAATAAAGCAATTACTAACAAGCAAAGAAATTATAATATTTCAACATTTCAAAAACCTTGTTTTCTATGCGGCAGCCGGGATTCGAACCCGGATAACCACCTTGGGAGGGTGGTGTCCTGCCATTAGACTACTGCCGCGCCTTTAAAACAATAACATTGCAAGCCTTCAAAGCTAAAAGCAAGACTTGTAAAAAACTCAGGCCTTATAAAGAAAAACCCATGTCTTTCTTGAAAGATTCAATGACTTGCACAGGGCTTGGATTAACTCCTAAACGCACAGCATGGTAGTAAGTTATAAAATCTCCCAAGTGTATAGCTGGCAAAACGCTTGCTAAAACATCTCTAGGAAATTCTAAGTGGGTGATTGTGATGCCAGCCTTTCTAGCATACTTTTTTGTGAGTGTTAAACGCTTCTTAACCCTGACACTGTCAAGCTTTGAAGATAGTAAGAACAAATGCTTTTTAATGTTTAAAGATTGCAATGCTTCTAACTCGTTATGATTACACTCTGGCAATGCGTGACTAATTGCTAACACTTTAGCATTCTCGTTAAACTGCGTTCTCCAACGATAAGCTATTGGCTTTAAAAACCCTGTGCCGTAAATGATTGGCAAAGCGTCAACGTCAAACCTTGACATGATAGTTAAAGATTTACCCTCAACGCTTTTCAAAATTTTCAAAGCTTTCTTGAACGATAATTCCTTGTCAACAAGTCCAGAATTATATAAAATCCTAAGCACTGGGAGCATTAGAAAAGCAATCGCTGACCTGGGTTGGAAACCTTTAGGAATCGTAACTAATAATTTTCTATAAGTCTTTGCAAGCTTTTCCAACCTGCCGTTAGAAGTAACAACTACAAGTTCACAATCATGCCTGACTGCTTGTTTGAAACAAGAAACTGCTTCTTCAGTGTTGCCGCTGTAACTGTTAACAACTACGCAAGTGTTTGAATCAACCCATCTTGGCAAGTCATAATCATGCACTGACACTGAAGGCTTGTCAACAAGCATTGTTAAAATATCTCCAGAAATACCGCTACCACCCATGCCGCAAAACACGATTTTCTCGCAATGCTTAACAACCAAGCCTTCACCCAAACGCCAAGCAGTAATGATTTGCTCTGGAAAACCCCTTATAAGCTTGATCATGTTAGAACTGTCTACAATCTTAGCTTTTTCTTCAAAATCAAAACCTTCAACAGTCATTGTGAAAGCCCTTTCTTTTTACCTTGTTAGTCAGCAAAAGCATTAATTGCTTAAGCCTTAATTGCTTCTTAGTAAAGCATTCTTGTTTAAAAATTTTTGCTTGACGAAAAAACGTTTTTCAAAGCTTCAATCTGCCTGTGTTTCGTTCTAAACAAGAAATGTCTCAAGCAATCATTAACCCTTACACCCCTATAGCTTAACTCTGACTTTAACACTGAGTAAAGCTTTCTACCAGCATTGTCAAGATCTGTAAGTATTAAAACTTCTTCAAACCTTGACAGTTCTTCAATAATGCTGAACAAGGGCTTGTTGATCATGAAAATGTTTTCAAAGCCGAAGACTTGTAAAGCTTGCTTGTCTTTCAAGCCTTCAACAATTACTGGTAAGTGTTTAAACTTTTCGCACAGGTTTAAAAACTCTTTGTTTAACAATTCATTGCTTAACTGCCTTCCAAACTGCATTGTTCTAAAAACCTTTTTCCCAGTTTTTTATTTTTAAATTTTTTTGATTTTTCTAATTTTTCAAAAAAACAAGGTTTTCCCATCTTGCAGGAGTTACAAACTCCAAAACATTTTTAAACAAGTTGTAACAACCTAACAAGCCATGACTTTAAAACAAAAATTGATGCATTTAGAACTGCAAGCACACCCGTTCTTTGAGAATTACAGCTTGGGAGATGTGTTGCGAGCAATGGATTACACAGGCATAGACATTTTAGCACTTCACAGCCTTGACAACTCCTTGTACAAATACCTAACTGAACAAGTTTTAAACATTTACCCAAGTTCAATAATTGAAAAATCTGGCATAAAACTTCCCAACAACAAGTACTTGTTAAACGCTGGGGAGTACAACACGAGAGAAGATTGGCATGTCTTAACAATTGGTTATTCTTTTGAAAACTATTCTAAAATGGAGGTTAGAAAGCTCATAGACCTTGCATTGTCTAACAATGCTTTAGTAATACTAGACCATGCTCTTGTTGACAACGCTGTGACAAGAACAGCGGGACACATTCCTGAACATAAAAAAATGCTATTAGAAGATCTTTGCAAAGAATACTCTGGAGAAATTGCTTTGGAATGGAATGCTTACTGCTTGCCATGGATTAGGCTTGGCTTGAAGTTCTTGTTAAACATGGCTGGTTTTAAAACACTATACCATGACGTTAATAAAGAATTGAAATTGTTTTCTGAAAAACTTGCAATGCAAGGGTTTAACGTTCCAGTGCTTGCAGACACAGACTTACATGCTAGGAAGAAGCAACACTTGAAATACCTAGGCACTGCAAGGGTTTTAACTGTTTTAAACTTTAAAAACCCTGACGAATTGTTGAAAGATTTAAAAGCAAACATATTTGCAAAGCGTTACGAAAACATTGAACGGTATGTGCCTTTCACGCACTTGCTTGAAGCTTATTGCATTCCAGTATTGCTGCCTAACAATTTTTCAAGGCCTAGGGGTTGATAAAACTTGATTAACAAAAATATTAACAAAGATTAGCTAAAACGTTTAACGCTTTAAAACCTACCGAAATCGTTAAAAACGCTTCTTACAATGCTTCTAACATGCTCATAGCTAAAACCTTAACGTATTACAAGCGTAGAGACGTTCAAGAAGCTATTGTTGAACATGCTTTGGATAAAGAAGTAGCTGTCTTGTTCAGGAAAGGCTTTGGCAAGCGTCCAGAAGTGTTGCAATACCCTACAGATGTTTTAAGCTTTGCGCAGCGAGGAGCGTTAAGCTTTCATTGCAGCGAAGAATTATGGCTCAACCCTGCTCAATTGTCTAGCGATCTAAAACAGTCAGAGCTTGAAGCTTTACGCAAGGGCTGGGATTTAGTGCTAGACATTGATTGTCCAGTGTTTCAATATTCAAAAATATTTGCTTTGCATGCTGTAAAGTTTTTACAAGCTCTAGGCGTTAAGCATTTAACAATAAAGTTTTCCGGCAACAAAGGATTCCATATTGGCTTAGCGTTTCAAGCTTTCCCGAAAAAAATTCAAGGCGTTGAAACAGTAAAGCTTTATCCAGAACTACCTAGGAAGATCGCGAGGTTTGTGTTAGACAAGGTTAAACACAGCGTTGCTCGAGAAATCTTGCGCTTGGAAGGATCTGTAACAAGGATTGCAAGCCTAACAGGGTTTAAACCTGAAGAAATATTGGTAAAGACAAGTAATGATTCATTGTTAAATATTGAAAAGTTTTTAACAATAGACACATTGCTCATAAGCTCTAGACACTTGTACAGAATGCCTTACAGTTTTCACGAGAAAAGCGGCTTGGTGAGTGTTCCCATACCTTTAAAAGAGTTACAATCTTTTGAAAGGCAACTAGCAAGTCCTGAAAACGTTCAAGTTCAAGAAGTTTTTATTAACAGGAAGACAGATTTTGAAGAAGCAAGGTTTTTAGTGTTGCAAGCTTTAGATCACAAGCCTGAACTGGTTCAAGAGTCAGGTCAAGACTTTCAAGACTTAGCTGGTAAGACTATTAAAACAACTAAAACAGGTTTTGAAGGTTTAAAGCAAGGCTTGGGTTTAAAAACGTCAAGCACTGCTATTCCTAAGCAACACTTCCCGCCTTGCATTAAGAAAGGATTGCAAGGACTGCCAGACGGTAGGAAAAGGTTTTTATTCATACTCATAAACTTTTTACGAAGCATTAATTATGAGTTCTCAAGCATTGAAAGCATTGTTTGGGATTGGAACAAGAAAAACCCTGAACCTTTAAGAGAGAGCTATGTTAAATCGCAATTAAACTATGCTAAGAAGCACAGCCCAGTGTTGCCGCCTAATTGTGACAGGCATGATTATTACAAAGACATAAACATTTGCAACCCGGACAGCTTGTGTAAGTTGATAAAAAACCCTGTGAATTATGCTTTAAAATCATTTAACGCTGCAGTTAGGTCTAAATCAAAGGTAAAGCTTAAAAATGAGAAGAGCAAGAAGCGCAAACGCGTTGCAAAGAAATAAAAACTGATTTGCTAAAAAGCGTTTTCAAAATTTTCAAAACTTTTTTAAACTTTAAAACCATTGCAAACGCATGGTGGGCATGAAATCGTTTAACATAGCGTTTTTTGAAACACAGCCTTGGGAGAAGCGTTTTATTAAAGCAAAGCTTTCAAAAAACCCTAACATTAGCGACATGGTTTTCTTTAAAGAAAAACTATTACCTAGCAATGCAGGCATTGCCAGAAACTTTCACATCATCTCAACATTTATTTATTCTCAACTATCAAAGCCTGTGCTTCAAGCTTTGAAAAAGTTGCGATTCATTGCAACCCGCAGCACTGGTTTTGACCACATTGACTTAAAAACTTGTAAAGCGTTAAACATTAAAGTTTCAAACGTTCCTTACTATGGAGAAAACACTGTTGCTGAGCACACGTTTGCTTTAATACTAGCTCTTTCTAGGAACGTGCATAAAAGCTATGTGAGACAGTTAAGAGGGGATTACAACATTCAAGGACTTAAAGGTTTTGACTTGAAAGGAAAAACCATTGGCGTTATAGGCGCTGGACACATAGGCTTGCATGTTGTTAGAATTGCTAAAGGCTTTGGCATGAACGTTTTAGTGTTTGACATTCACAAAAACCAGTTCTTGTCAGAAGTTTTAGGTTTTAAATATGTGTCTTTACAAGAATTGCTCAAGCATTCAGACATTATAACCTTGCATGTTC
>JAGGZX010000080.1 GCA_021161785.1 Candidatus Woesearchaeota archaeon
ACTGAATGAAACATATATTGAGACTATAAAATTTTTTTTAACATAGTCTTCTGGCTCTTGCTTGATCCTTGCTTGTTTTAGTTTTAACTCTAAATCTGGAAACCTCCTTGCAAGCATTTTAAAGAATTCCATGTTTAACACCAAAAACTGTTTTTAACTCATCTATGCTTTACATGTTTTTTCTTCCTAACTTTTTTATGCTTTAATTTTTTAAAATCAAAATTCCAAGGAATGCCTTTGTTTAAAGCCCATTTTTTCACAGCGTTCATTAAAACATGTTTTTCAGTGTAATAAGATGCCATGACGCGGCCAACTTCTTCAACACTGGAAATGTTGTTATCAACCAAGTACTTTAAAACAAGTTCTTTCTCTTTAAAATTCATTGCTAATTCTTTATCATTAAAGCCTGTGAATTCTTTCAAAGTGTCAATCATGACTTTTGAGTTGGAAACTTTTTTTAACACGTCCTCCCTAGGGTTGTATTTTAGCAAAACGTTAATGTCAGAGTTTGGCAGTATTTCAGCAATTTCAAAAGTGCGCCTAATGCCTGTGCGCCTATTCCTAAATTGAACAACGATTAAAGAAATCGCTGAGAGCAGTGTTTTAGGAACATTTATGGGCGGGTTTGTCAGTCTACGCACTGTTTCTAAAGCTGTGTTTGCATGTAACGTTGCGTAAACACTGTGTCCTGTGTGTATTGCTTCAAACAAGGTTTCAGCTTCTCTTTGACGTCTAACTTCTCCAACAATGATCCTGTCAGGACGCATTCTAAGACTGTTAACTAGTAAGTCTTCCATTGTTACAGCGCCCTTGCCTTCAGGGTTTGGCAGCCTGGTGTTTAAAGGCACCCAGTGGAGAAAGCTTGGCAGTTGTATTTCCCTAGTGTCTTCAATGCTTACGATGCGCTGGTTTGGAGGTATAAACGTTGCTAAAGCGTTAAGCATTGAGGTTTTTCCACTAGCAGTGCCGCCAGCGATGAGTATTGACAACTCGTATTGAATAGCAGTCCAAATGATGGCTGCTGCTTCAAAGCTTAACGTTTTTAATTGTAAAAGCTTGGCGATAGTCCAAGGGTCTCGGCTGAACTTTCTTAAAGTGATAGTGTTCCCTTTCGTTGATATCGGAAACAGTGTGGCGTTAGCTCTGTCGCCAGTTGGTAGGTGGGCATCTAGTAGTGGTTCAAGAATTGTTATCTGTCTGCCTACACGCCTCGCCATTATGCTAGCGTAATGCCTTACTTGTTCTTCAGATTGTAGTTCAACATCTGTTTTTAACCATCCATGCTTTTTGTGGTAAACCCAGACATCTTTCGCGTTGTTAACAACCACTTCTTCTAAGAATGGATCGTCCATGAGTATTTCTAAAACGCCTAGGCCAAGCGTTTTTAATAATAGGTAAGAGGTTAAGAATCCTTTCTTTTCCTGGCTTAGATCTGGGAAGTACTTGTCAATCATTGAAGCAATCACTGTTTTGAAGTGTTCTTCTTCTTGGTGTTGTTTGCTTGTGAGTTCTGTTATTGTTAGAGAAGCTTCTTTTATGAGTTCTTTTCTTAAACGTTCTAGTAAGTGTTCAGTGGCTTTGCCAAGTCTTGCAATGTTTAACTCATAGCTAAGAACGAAGGCTGATGGTCGTTTTGCAACTGTGACTTCTACTGGAATGTTTTTAGACATGTATTCATAAGTGTCAATAACTTTCACATTGCTTTGCTTTGCAATGCTTTCGTTTTGCTTTGCAATTCCTGATCTTGTTTTAATTGTTTTATCATTGCTTGCTAGTTGCTTATGATTTTTATGGTTCATGAAAAACCCCCAACCTCTTTTTTTGCCTTGTTTTTAAATAAATTTTTGTTTTTGGTTTAAAAGTTTTTCTCTTTCTCACATGTTAAAAAAGAAAAAATAAAGGCTCCCCATGAGCGGGTTGGGGAGAGGGGGTTGGCGAAGAACTCTGCGGGGAGCCTTTCAATGATCATGCTTGATGATCTGCTCATGGTTGGGATTTTTTCTTAATGATTAAGCCTTTAGCTGGTTTCCTAAGCTCTTGCAACCACATTAAGCCTATGCGCATCATGTTCTTGTTGAACTTTTCGCTTAGCGTGTAAATTTTTTTGTACATGTCATAATCAATTAATCCCATAGCTTTCATAGGTGTTAGTATCCTGTCATAAAACTGTCTTTTATTATAGCTTAATTTGAAAGTTTTCTTGATCTTTGTTGCTCCTGGACCTGTGGCATAGCCTTCAACTTCTACGCCTTCATGTAATTGTGTTGCGAACATGCTCATCTCTGTTTTGCCTAGTTGTCCATTGTTTTGCTTCATTTCTTCAATTAAGAGTCTTGCAACAATGACTTGTTGTTTTGTTGCGAAAATGATTTCAAACACGTCTTCTGGCAGGTTGTACTGGTCAAATAAAATAACCATTTTAACACTCCTTTGCTTTTAGTCTTTGTGTTATTAATCCTCTTTTTCCCAGGGGTTTTAGGGTTAGTTTTTGTTTGTTCAAGCTTGGTCTAAAGACATCATGCACAACACACACTACATA
>JAGGZX010000034.1 GCA_021161785.1 Candidatus Woesearchaeota archaeon
TAGGCATACTAAAGCAAAACATTAAAACTTGAAGAAGTGAAAAATAAAAAAATAGAAATGTTAAAACCGTTTCTTACTTTTTGTAACTGGATTGTATAAAAGAATTTGCATGTTGTGTTTATAATATTCAAAACTTGTATTAACCGAAAAATTTAAATATGAGTTATTATACTACTATCATACAGTGGTTTAACACCACGTTAGAGTTGTTATAAAACAATTTTTGTTCAAGCTCACCCTCACCTCTTTTTCCCGGGGGAGGCTCTTCTAGAGCCTCTCCAGGGTTTTCTAAAACGCCTAGATTTAGAACTCTCAACGCGTTTAGATTTAACATTTGCCCTAGTCTTTCTCACAGTGCTTGCTTTTAAAACTCTTAACAAAGCGTTAAACGCTAAGAACAAGCCCAAGCACAAACCAGTAGCAAATGTTAATGCTAAGATAAACCAAACAGTTAAAGGCTTTGCAATGTCTAACCCTTGCTTTTGGAAAAACATTGACAAATCACTCAACTCTAAAGCATACTCGCAGTAAAGCAATGCAGAGTAAGGATCTGTATGCCTCAAAAACTTTGCGTAAGAATAATAACTATAACCTAGGAACGGGAAGTCTTTCTGCTCCAAGATCAAGCGCTTAGCAGCTTTAAGCTTTGCATCTATCAATGCTTGTAACTGGTCTTGCTTCACGCCAATGGTTGATAACACCATGTTAACCCTTGCTTCAGCTTTTGCAGATTTGAAAAGCGCTAACAAGTAATGATTGTCTTCAAACAATATCTTTGCAGATTGTAACAAGTCTAAAGCTTCATCATTAATGCTTGGAAGTAACAAGCCGAGATATTGAACCCTTTCTTCAGCTTTCAAGATTTTTTTAAAAGCTAAACCTTTCAAAACTTGTTGCTCTGTGTGAAAAGCAATGCCAGAATGATTCGCTGAGAAAAACCTGTACCAATACACAGCTGTGTTGTAACGCTCCTCTGCAAGCGCTAACTTGTAAGCAATCATGCTTTGAAAATCTTGCTGTAATGCTTCAAAGCTTGAAGCGTTTTCAATGAGAGAAGTGTTTGTGTTGTTAAAGCTTTGGATGGGTTGGTTTTGCAAGGAGTTGTTAACAAGTTTGAAAAACTCGTTTAAACGCTTAGCAGATTCTTCTAAACGCTCCCTGACAACCAAGAAGGTTTGAACGTTTAGCAACGTGTTTAAATGTTTAGAATTCAATCTTGACCCAAAATTGTTTATTAATTGTTTCAAACGCAAACCTTTAAGGTTTAAGTCTTGAACGCTTGTTAAAGACTTGTTTAGCAAGTAGTGATAGATTAAAGACTTTGCCTTGACGTTAAAACCGTAACACATGCTAGCTGCAGAGTAGAATTCTGAATTGTTCAAAGCTTTCAAAGCATTATCGTATAATTGTAAAGACGTGTTTAGTAATTCATAAGTATTGTTTTTTAAAAACCATTCATTAACAAAAGCTTTGTCAAAGCTTTCATTGTTAGTGTTTGCAAAGAATTCAGTGTTGTTAACACCTGAAAGCGTTGCTAATTGTTTGAAAACAAGGTTTGCATCTTCACAAATGTCTAGAGCAATGCCTTTCATTATATCATCGTAAAAGCTTGGTTTTTGGATTGGTTTTTCTTTGTCAAAACTTTGAATTTTACTAATGGTTTGCAATTGTTTGTGAGTTAAGAACTTGAAAACTTGGTCTAAAGTTGTTACAGGCACAACGTTAACAGTTACGTTTTCAAGTTTTGAAACAGTTTGGTTTGAAATGTTTACTAAAGCAATGCTTGGTATTAAAACAGTTTTTAAACCAGCTTTTTCAGCTGCCAAGCATTTCTCAACAATCCCTGAAACAGGGCCTATGACGCCTCCAGACGTTATCGTTCCAGTGACTGCTACTGACTTGTCAGTTTGAAACCCTTGAAGCAGTGCAAGCGTTAAAGCTGCAATGCCAGCGCCAGCGCTAGGTCCAGAAACAACTGCAGATCCAGCTTTGATCTTGTAAAAAAAATCATAATTACTGCAATCAATGGTTGAAAATTTGCAAGCGATTTCGTTTGCAAAGCGAACGCTTTCAACAGTGTCTATCTTTGCTAAGGGGTAGGTGTCAATGTAAACCATGCCATTGCCAGGTTTTATGTCTAATAACAATAAAGCAGTGCCGCCAACAAATTCACCGTTACTTTGAGAAACTGTTAGCAGTGTTAACTCTCCATGGTTTAAAACTTTGACTTTCTTTTCAAACAAGTTTCTTGACAGCAAGCCTTGATTGGAAAGTATTGCAACAATTAACAAAGCAAGGGTTGCAAGGCTTGCAAAGCCTGTGATCATTGACAAACGCTTAACAATGCTTAATTGTCTTGCCAAAACCATTTTTTGAAAACAGTTTTTAATTATTGCTTTTTAAACTTGTACCTGCCTCTAGATTCAACAATGCTCAACCTTTGCAGAACGCGTTCATGCTTTTGAAACAAGGCATAACCTTTCACGAATTCGTTCCAGACAGTGTTTAAAACTCTTGAGTGCTTACTGTTCAAAGCTTGTTTGAACAAGTGCAGGTCTACAGCCATGTCTTCAATCTTTGCACTGTTAAAAGCTAAGCCGAAGTCTATGAAGTAAACCTGTCCTTTTCTTAAAACCATGTTGCTAGTTGTTAAGTCTCCGTGAATAATGTTCTTGCTGTGAAGTTTTGCAACGTTTTCACCGATTGCAAAGCCTAAACCAGGTTTCTCGTCTAGCACTTCAACAAGTAAAGCCCCGTCAACAAATTCCATGATTATGCAATCCTGGCTTGCTTCAAAAACGCTTGGCACTGGAACGCCTGCCTGCCTTGCTCTTTGTAAAATCCTAGCTTCAGCTTTAGTTCTTGAAAATCTTAAAACCTGGTCAAGCACTGGGTGCCTGTAATTTTTTGCAATTCTCTGCTTTAAAACAGTGTTAGATGTTAAGTCTAGCTTTATCACAGCTTCAGCGCCTAAGCCTAAAACCTTGTAACGCGCAGCCATTGTTGAAAAACCCTCAATCAATGCTTTTTAATCGCAGACTTGGTTATGGGATACCTGTAAACAGTTCCGCAGTTCAAACAAGTGTAAACAATACGTTTTTTAAAAACTCTCTTCCTAACAGTTTTTGAAAAAACCCAATACGTCAAGCAATGCTTGCAAAACTTTTTTTTCAAACAACTCGGAAGTTTTAACTTGTACTTCAATTTTAAACGCCAAGCAATCCTTACACAATTATTTGCTAGTTTTAAATCCTGCTTGCTAAGCTTTTCTGCTTGTTCAAACAATTTTAAAACCCTAAGCTTTGCAATTGTCTTATAATAATTTGCTTGCTTTACAAACCGTTTTGAAGCTTTACCTTGCTTGCTAGCCATTAATCTCCAGTAATTCTTGTGGGTTTATAAAAACATTGTTTTGCAAAAAATTTTAAGAAGGGAATAGACAAAAGTTATAACATTATTGCATTTAAAAACAAAGGAGGTGGTATGATGCTGTTTAAACATTACAAGTTTTTAACAAGCATGATTTTGATTGCGTTAGTATTAGTGGTTGCTGTCCAGTCAAGCAGGGTTTTAGCAGTAACTAGCCAAGACGCGCAAGACGTTCAAAGCATTGATCAAGGATTGATGAGCAATGATGGTAATAGTGCTGACGGTGTGAACCAATCGTTAAACAATTCTTTAACGCAAGAGAAGAAGCCTGGAAAGTTGTTAAAGCCTGTGCCTTTAAAAGTTGAGAAGGCTAGGAATGTGTTGTTACAACATCGCAGAATTGTGCGTTCAAACAAGGTTTTAACTAGCAGGTATAAGTTGTTGAGGAGTCAATACTTGCAACAGAGGAGGAAGTTTAGAGTTTTAAAGCAGAAAGTGTTAAAGGCTCACAATTTTAATGCTTCAAAACAGTTTGTTATTGCTGTTATTGATAGGGGTTTGAAAGATTTAGAAGTTCTAGCCTTGAAAATTAATAATAGTTTTTTAAGCGTTGAACGGAAAGAGAAAGCGTTAGCAGCTATAAGCAAGGCTGAGCAAGAATTAACTGGTTTGAGACAAGAAGCAGTGAATGCTCAGACACCTGCAGAGCTAAGAAGCATTGCTAGGAAGGCTAAGCAAGTGTTGGTGCGAGTAACAACTAGGGCTAGGTTTGCGTTAACTCTTGTTTTAATACCAAGGTTTGAAAGAGTTATCGCTAAAGCTGAAATTGCTAGTGACAAATTGCACAACGCTTTAGACATTGCTAAGAACATGACAAGTGTTGATAGTCAAACATTGGAAGAGTTGGAAAACTTGTTAACAAGCTATGATGATAACGTTCAAGAAGCTGCCAACCACTTGCAAACTGCAAAGCAGATCGTTGATGATCTATTATCAAAAACAACTGAATTGACAAAGCAAGAGGTTATGCAAGAGTTGAGAAATGCTTGGAAGGAACTTGTGGCTTGCAGGTTGTCATTGAGAGATGCGCATAAAGACTTGGTAAGGTTTGTAAAGCTTTACTAAAGCTTTACAAGAAAGAGTTTAA
>JAGGZX010000052.1 GCA_021161785.1 Candidatus Woesearchaeota archaeon
GATTGAGCTTCTTCATCCATAACCTTGAATAACTCTTCAATTTTATGCTCATATTCTGATTTTTCTTCGTCACTAAGATTATTCCAGAAAAAGTTCTCAAATTTTTCTATGGGTTTTCTTTTATCCTTGATAGCTTCTTTCTTCAACTTCTCAAGCAGTTTCTCTAAAACCATTACAAGAATTTTATCAACTTAATATTTATATTTTTCTCATTTCACTCAGAATTCTTTTTATTGCTTTCGGTTTGCTTTTCTTGTTTGTCTTGTTTTTCTTTGTTTTCTTGTTTTTTGGTTTTCTTTTGTTTTTCTGCTTGTTCTTGCTTTTCCTTTTGACCTTGTTTTCCCTCTCCAGCGAGTTTGAACAATTCTACAAATACAAAGCCTTCATCATCTTTCTTGGCTAGAACTTTAACTCTTGCAGGAGGGTTTTTCATGCCGTGCTGCCATAAGAAATTGTTAAGATCATTAGAAAGCTTAACTTTTTCTTGTTCAACTCGGAAGTGTTTTGAAATGAAAAGCTTTACCTCTTTCACAGCTCTCGGCGTTTTCTTCCAAGCAGGAGCTTTTATGAATCCATGTCTTAAATTAATGGTGTAAACCCTTTCCATTGCTGAACACCTTTACCTATGCTTTTGTTTTAACCCTCCTCCAGCTGCGTTTAAGCCTTGTAATTTTAACAGGGTGAACGTTACGCCTAGAAAAAATTTTAGGTATCAACCAGAAAGGAGCCCATTTCGTGCGCCTGTTAAGCTTTGCTAGTCTTAACTTCCTGTTTAAATGTTTAAACCTTGCCATAAAAACCACCTTGCTAGTTATTCTTTAAACGTTTCAAACATTCTTGAATAAATGCTTCACCTTTCTTTGTGACAACCCTGCCTTTATGACCAGCTTTCACTGTTTGCTCTACAAAGCCCAGACTTTCAAACTGTTGAAGTATTGTTCTAACAATCTTGCCGCTGCCTTTAAAAAAGTGTTCAGGCTTCACGCCACGGTTTTTCCTGCCGCCGTAAAAACGTCTTAGCTTGCTAACACCTATGGGTCCTAGCAAGTAAACCTTTCTCAACACAGAACCAGCTCTTAAAAACCACCAGTCAGGATTTTCAGGAGGCCTCTCCTTGTGAATGCCAGTTTTTACAAAGCCAGCCCATTCTGGAGGCTTTATTAAAGATTTTAAACCTTTTGCTAAAGCTTTAACAACTCTTGACTGGTCGTGATCAAAAATGTTTTTAAAGCTTTGCACAGGCTTTTGCGATGCCATGAAGTAGTGGATTAACAAAGAGTTTTTAAATGTTTCAGTTTATTTAATTACAAAAAAAGGTGTTGCGAGGTGCTTCAATGGTTTTTTTGTCAATACCCCTATCACCGGTTGCTTGGCTGTTTGCATGGGTTTTCATGTTCATAGCAAGCCTTTTCGTGCTTGTGCAATCTTCAAAACACTTAACAAACTCTGCTGAAAACATTGGCGTTTACTTTAAACTGCCAGAGTTCGTGACAGGCGTTGCAATCCTAGCAGTGGGTAGTTCAATACCTGAACTGGCAACAAGCATTGCAAGCGTGTTTTCAAAATCTTCAGAGATTGTTGTTGGCAATGTTTTAGGCTCAAACATCACAAACATTTTCTTAGTGTTAGGAGTTACAGCAATCATTGGCAAGCGCATAAGCCTTAAGTACAACTTAATGATCGTGGACGTGCCATTCTTGATAGGTTCAGCGTTTTTACTGTTGCTAGCACTGCAAGACTTGTATTTTTCAAAAACCGAAGCTGTTTTATTCCTAGCAGGCATTGTAATTTATATGGCATACCTTGCAAAGGTTAAAAAGTTAAAGTTTAAAAAGCGAGACGTGAACATTGCAAAGCAATCAATTGTTTTCGTTTTAAGCGCTGCATTGTTGTGCATAAGCGCAAAGTATGCTGTGCAATCAGTTGTTGAACTTTCAAAGATTTTGAACATTGGAACAACAATCATTGCAGCAAGCGTTATGGCACTAGCAACGTCACTGCCAGAGTTGTTGATAACAATTCATGCTTTGAGAAAACACACTGCAGAACTCGCGATAGGAAACATTTTAGGATCAAACGTGTTTAACAGCTTAGCAGTGATGGGCATTCCAGCAATGCTTGGAACGCTAACAATCCCTAAATCCTTTGTATCATTTGCAATGCCTTTAATGATCATTGCAACGTTGATGTACTTCTTCATGCTTCAAGAAAAAGAACTCACAAAATGGGAGGGTTACTTGTTAATAGTTTTTTACTTGTTTTTCATCACGAAGTTGTTCACGATTTAAAAATTTAAGAGGGGTGAAATCAATGTGCAGCAAGAAAGCAGCTATGAGTAAAGGGTTAAAGGTAATGATGGTAATATTCGCAACAGTGATCATAGTAGTTATACTCTTAGGGGTGATATTAGCATTTTTAAAAGGATCATTTAAAAGAGAAGATGGGCTAATCGATTTACCAGGACCATTAGAACCGCAACCAGCACCAGCTACAAGTTCTAATCCTTTAACACTTTCTCGTGATTATATTAGTATAAAACCTGGTGAACATGAAGTTATATTGCTAAGCGTGTTTAACCCTTTAAACGAGACGCAAACCATCTATTTAAATATTAATTGTACCAGTGTATTAACACTGGAGTATGAGCCCAAAAATATTTCTCCCCTTCAAAGAGATGAATTTGTTACAATTTTAAAAGCTAAACCAGTGCATCCAGACACGTATTTATGCAAATTTATTTCGCAATATAATGATTCAGGAACTTGGAGAGAAATTGCAACTAAAAACTTCACTGTAAACGTGAGATAAAACTGTGTAAAACCGTAAACTTTAAAAATGTTGAACACAAGAAAACATTGTTCAAAGTTTAAGTTAATATAAAAAAATTTAAATTCAAAATCAAAAGAGGTGAAATCAATGCGTAACAAGAAAGCAGCAATAAGCTTAGGAGTAAACGCTATTGTAATTTTAATCATAGCAGTAATAATGTTAGGAATGATATTAGCGTTTTTAAAAGGAACGTTCAGTAATCTTACAGAAGATCTTGAGAGTAAAATCAAAGAAGAACCAACACCAGCACCAGCCACGTCATCTAGTCCTATAAGCTTGTCTAGGGAGTATTTAACAATAAAACAAGGAGATCCTGAGGTTATAAAAGCTAGCGTGTTTAACCCTTTAAACGCTACACATTTAATCAGTCTAAACATTTCTTGTAATAACATTTTAACATTAGAAGTCACTCCTAAAATTATTCCATCACTCCAAAGAGCAGAATTTATTACGATTTTAAGAGCTAAAGCAGTGCCTCCAGATGTTTACCTATGTAGTTTTATTTCAGTGTATAACAATTCAGGAGCTTGGACGCAAATAGCAACTAAAGACTTTACTGTAAAAGTAAAGTAAGAAATCATATAGGCAAGTGATGGAGAGGTGTTTCCTAATGGCTGATAAGAAAAGGCATTTAACGCGTCAAGAAGAGTTTGAGCTTATGAAAGCAATGATTGACAAGCTCTTATGGGTTGGTGTTTTTTTCCTTGTTTTCGGAGCTGTGGAGATGGTTTTGAAAGATTTCTTGTTAGGCTTTTTCATAGCTTTGAGTGGTTGTGTTATCATGTTATTGTTTGTTTGGATATTGACTAGAGAGTTTGAATATGCAAAGCGTTAGCAAGAAAGGCTTAATGTTTTCAGCAGGCACGTTGTTAAGCATTATAGTAGGTGTTATATTATTCACTATCGGCTTGCACATTATTTTTAAAGTTGTGCAACGTTCTGAAAGCGAGCTTGACGAGATTGACAAGCAGATTGAAGAACAAGTAGCTATGATCATGTCTCAAACAGGTGCTAAGGTTGTTGTGCCAATAACTGAAAGGCAGGGAATGCCTGGACAGACTCTTGATTTTTATGTAGGCATTGCTAATTATGAGTTATACCCTGACAATTTCAGCTTGAGCGTTAGCGATTTTTATTACTATGCTCCGAATGGTTCTAGGGATAACTTCCCAGTTAGTTTTAACGTTCAATATTACACTGACACTTTTCTAATGCCTAATAGTTATATAACTAGAAAGGTTTTAATCACTGTGCCAAGCACAGCTGTTAAAGGCCAGTACTCTTTCAAAGTTGAAGTTTACAATGGCACTTCAGAAGTGTATGGATCTACGCATACATTGATAGTGACTGTTGGCTAGCAAGGAGAGGTGTTTTTTCATGAAAGCTTTGACAAAGCTAAAACCGCCATTGCTTGTTATTAACTTGAAAGCTTACAAGCAAAGCTTTGGATTGAAAGCTTTACAACTAGCAAGGCAGTGTTTAAAACTTTCAAAACAGTTCAAAGTTAACATTGCGATAGCTCCGCAACATGTTGATATAGCCTTAGTTGCAAAGACTGGTATTGCAACGCTAGCGCAGCATGTTGACGTAACCTTTGGCCGCTACACTGGCTGGCAGTCTAGCTTTGCTGTGAAGCAAGCAGGTTGCGTTGGGACAATGCTTAACCATTCAGAACACAAGCTAGGTTTTAAAGAGTTAAAACAAAAAATCTTGATTGCAAAGCAGGCAGGTTTGAAGACCCTTGTGTGTGCTGCAACTGTTAGGGAAGCAACTCGCATTGCAAAGCTTGAGCCAGACATTATTGCTGTTGAACCTCCAGAGCTCATTGCTGGCAAGGTTTCAGTAAGCACTGCAAAGCCTGGGTTGATTGCAAAAACAGTTAGGGCTGTTAAAAAAATTGATGAAAACATTATTGTCTTGTGCGGAGCTGGTGTTAAGTCTAGTGTTGATGTTAGTAAAGCTTTACAACTAGGTGCTGAAGGCGTTTTAGTGTCTAGCTGCGTTGCTAAATCTAATGACAAGGTTAAAGTTTTAAAATCATTGCTTGAAGGTTTTCAAAAGTCTTAACACTTACAAGCTTAACGCTTACAAGCATTCCATGCAAAGCGTTTTCTACCCTTGAATAGAAAAATTTATATACTACTTTAATTTCATAACAGTTTGATTAAAAAATGAAAGGGGGTTGGGGAGCATGCATGTAGCAAAACCAGGACATGTTAAAGACTCGCAGTTAATCGCAATGCTTGCTATTGTTCTAGTATTTGCGTTTTCTAGCCTTGCAATAAACAGTTGCACTCCAGCAAGTTTTCAACAAAACATGACTAATTTAACAGTGATAAAGATAGAAGTGCCTATCAATGTTTCTAACGAGACAAGCATTGAAACAAGCACTGGGAATGAGACAACCATTTCTAATGAAACAGTGATTGCTGAAAACCTTGAAGAAAACATTAGCCTAGCAATTGATTATTCAAAAGTTTCAGCAGTTGTTGAAGCTGTTGAAGGCGACCTCATACAGTTAAACCCGAAAGCTTATGATCCAGACAATGACAAGGTAGTGTTTTACTTTCAAAAACCTTTCAATAGCAAAGGATTATGGCAGACAAAAGAAGGAGATGCTGGGAAATACCTTGTAGGCGTAACAGCTAGTGATGGAAAGACTAACACAACAGTTTACGTGCTTGTAAATGTGAAACCTTCAAACAAAGCTCCAGTGATTGAATGTCCAGACGTGCAATACGCTAAGGAAGGTGAAAACTTTTCTTTAAACTGTAACATTTACGACATTGAAGGAGATGTTATAACAGTGCAATATGAAGGCTGGATGCAAGCTCCAGAAAAATTTGTTGATTACGACCAAGCTGGAAACCACACAGTTGTTGTGAGAGCTAGCGATCAAAACAAGACTAGTGTCAAGACAATAACAGTGGTTGTTGAAGATGTTAACCGCGCGCCAGTGATTGAAGGTATTCCTAAAGAGATAAAAGCAATGGAGGAAGACATTGTTGTTTTAAAACCAAAAGTTTACGATCCAGACGGTGATGCTGTGACAGTAGAGTTTTCAAAACCTTTCAACGAGAAAGGTGTTTGGCACACTAGCATTGGAGACGCTGGTGTTTATGATGTAAGCATTGTTGCTAGTGACGGCAAAGCTGTAACTAAAAAAACTGTTAAAGTCAAGGTTAGCATGAAAAACACTGCTCCAGTGTTGAAGCCTATACCGCCAATCATTGTTAACGAGGGAGAAACTGTTACAATACCAGTCATTGCTTATGACAGGGAGAACGATCCTTTAATTGTTTCATACTCTGGATGGATGAACTCTAGCTCTAGAAAAACCACGTATGAAGATGCTGGAAACTACACTGTGATTGTTACTGTTAGTGACGGCCAGTACAGTGCTAGTCAAGAAGTGAAGATCATTGTTAGAGATGTTAACAGGCCTCCAGTGTTTATAAGCCCTGTTTAAAGTTTTTATAAGGGCTTTAACATTTTTTGTTTTTTCGTTTTTTCCACAAGTTTTTTATAACGCTTTGTTATTTCTTTAAAGCATGCATGAAGCAAGCATTGCTAAAAGCATTGTTAACACTGTTGAAACCCTTGCTTTAAAACACGGGTTTCAAAGCTTTGAAAACCTTGAAGTATTGATAGGTGTTGGCGAGTTAGCAGGTGTCACGTTTGAGGAGTTAGAACCTTTCTTGAAACGTTTAAAACCCGGCTGGGTTTTTAAGTCAAAAATCATTCCAGCGATTTGCCATTGTAGTTGTGGTTTTAAAGGAAAGCCTAAAGTTTTGTTAAAAGCTCACGACTTGGTTGTTTATGAATGCCCTGAATGCGGGGCTATTCCAGAATTAAAGCAAGGAGGTGATGTAACGATTTTAAGCATTGGACAATTCAGTCCTCAAGCTTGATGCTTGTGACTTTGCTAACACCGTTTTCATCAATGCTTACTCCGAACAACACGTCTGCTTGCTCTATCAAAGCGTCATTGTGTGTTATTATAATGTATTGAGCAGTTCTTGAGTAATCTTTAATGAGCAGTGAAAGCTTTTCACTATTCTTCTTATCTAAAGCTGAGTCAACCTCGTCAAAAACATAGAAAAACGCTGGCTCAAACTCTTGAACAGCGAATATAAACGCTAGAGCAGTTAATGTTTTCTCTCCACCTGAAAGGCTTCTAACATCTAAAAACTTTGTTCCTTTAAGCCTAACCTTTACCAAGACGCCGCCTTCAAAAGGGTTTTTAGGGTTTTCAAGCTCTAAAAACGCTTCCCCCTTAGTGGATAAAAGCTTGAACGTGGCTTTAAAATTCTTGTTTAAAGCTTCATACGTTTTTAAGAATATGTCCCTCTTTTTAGAGTCAATCTCGTTAATCATTAACAACACGTCTTGACGTTCTTGCTCAAGCTTTCTCAATTTTTCAGTTAAAACTTGTAACTCGTTCCTTGCTTGTTCATAAACTTCTAAAGCTCTCAAATTAACAGCTCCAAAGCTTTCAAGCTTTTGCTCTGCATTACGAACCATGACTTTTAACTCTTCAACAGTTTTACCTTTTAAAAGTTCTACGCCTTTGAAAGGTTTAAACTCTTCTTCCAATCCTGAAAGCTCTGCTTTCAACCTTGCAATGTCAATGCTTGAAGCATTAATCCTTGCTTCTTGACTAGTGATCTTGTTAGAAAGCTCTGCAATCATTAACTCTTTCTTAGCTATTAAGTCACTGATTTGCGCTCGCTTGTCAAAAAGCGATTTAAACCTCTTGATTAGTGATCGCTCTTGAGTTTCAAGCTCTTTCAACAACTTCTTGTCTTGCTTTAATGTTTCTAAAAGCTTTTTCTTTTCCAACTTGAAATTCTCAACGTCTTTGTTAAGGTTGTGCAATAATTTTTCAACTCTTTCAAGCTCTGGCTTTAACAAGTTATCCTTCTCGTTAATTAAAGCTTTAAGGTTAGCGTTAAACTCTGCGATTTCAGTGTTAACAGTTTTTAACTCTTCTTCAAAAGCGCTAAGCTCTGCTAGCGCTGTAGGGCTTCTCAACGATTTCAACTCGTCCCTAAGCTTTGACTTTTCTTGCTTTAACCTAGCAATGCTTAACAACTTGTCTCTGATTTTAAGCCTTAAATCTTCAAGCAGTTTTTGCTTTTCTTTAAGCTCTTTGTTCAGCTTTGAAATCTCAACCTTTGTTGCTTCTAAATCTTCAATGCTAAGCATTACTTGTTTTTCAGTAGCGTTAATCTCTGCTTCAAGCTTTGCTTGTTCCAATCTTAAAGATTGTAATTCCTCATTAACTTGCTTGCGCTCACTGGACAGCCTAGCAATAACTGATTGCAAGTCACTAACCTCTGCTTCAATTTTTGAAACGTCTTGCAAGTTGTCACTAGAAATTACGAATCCAGATTTTTTATGCTTTCTAAAACCACCCCTCATGCGGCCAGACTTTTCTATCAAGTCACCTTCAAGAGTGATCATTCTAAGACCAGAACCTACACCTAGCTTTTTAGCTACTTGCAAGTCTTTAACAATGATTGAATCTCCAAAAACGTATTGAAACGCTTTTTCAAACTTTTTGTCAAAACGCACAAGGTTGATTGCTAAACCTACAACGCCAGGAGTTTTTTCCAAGCTTTTTACTTGAGCACTGATTTCTGGAGGTTTAATCTCTTTTAAAGGTATAAAACTGCAAACACCTATTTTTTCTTTACGCAAATACTCAATAAGTTTTGAAGCAACTTCTGCTGATTGGACAACAACATCGTTAATCCTAGAACCAGCAGCTATTTGTAATGCTAATGCATGCTCCTTGCTAACACTGCCTAACTGTGATATAGTTCCGTAAACACCTGGCTTTTTCAAAACAGCTTTAATAGCATCGTTTAGTGATTGAGAAACTTCTGCTCTAGCTTTAATCTTTGCTAATTGGTCTTTCTTTAAAGAAAGCTTGTTATCAGCAGTGCTTAACTGCAATGCAAGTTCAGAATCCTTCTTCACAAGCATTGAAACCTGTTTCTGAATTTGTTTCAATCTTTGCTGTTTTGACTTTAAACTCTCAATCAATGCTTGGTCCTTGCCAGTTGCTTTTTTAACGCGTTCAGCTCTTGACTGAGCAGTTTTTATCATTAAATCAATCTTGTCAACAGTTCTTATGAGTTCTTGCTCTTCTTTGCGAAGGTTTAAAACGTCTTCATTCAAAACATCTATCCGTGCATCTAACTCTTGAATTTTTTTATCAATATCAGCTGCTGCTTGCAAGC
>JAGGZX010000094.1 GCA_021161785.1 Candidatus Woesearchaeota archaeon
ATAAAACTTTCGGTCAGAGTTTTGTTAAAAAATAGAAAAATTTAAATATTGTTCTGTGTTAGAACAATTTGTTAAAGAAATTGTTCTAAAAATGAGGGATCAAGATTTTCGGGTTGTGCTAGCTGAGTGGAAGGCAAGAGAATTGCCAAAGCTTGTTGATAGAGAAATCCACATACCACTAGATGAAGACCTAATAATAGCGATAATTGGTCCTAGGCAGGCAGGGAAAACCTTTAGATGTTTTCAAGCGATTAAGGATCTTTTAAAAACAATTCCTAGAGATAATATATTATATGTGAATTTTGAACATGACAAGCTTAAAAATCTAATAGCTAGCGATCTTGATGACATGTTAAAGGTTTATTATCAACTGTTTTCGCCATCTCAAGAACATAGGGTTTTCTTGTTTTTAGATGAGGTTCAAAATGTGGTTGATTGGGATAGGTGGTTGAGAAAGGTTTTTGATATGGGGAAGTATAGGATTTTCATTACAGGTTCTAGTTCAAAGTTGTCAAGCAAGGAGCTAGCAACTTATTTGAGAGGGAGAAGCGTTGATTTTACAGTGTTTCCTTTTAGCTTTAAAGAATTTCTCAGAGCAAAGAATTTTAGGGTTAAGGATAAGAGAGTAATGGGTTTGTTGGTTGAGAGGGGTAGAATCCTTGGCTTGCTTGAGGAGTATCTAAACTTTGGAGCATACCCAAAAGTAGTGCTAACTAGAGACAAGGAATTAAAAAAGAAGATACTAAAAACTTATTATGACACTATATTTTATAAAGACCTTATAGAAAGGTATGAATTTCCAGCGACAGAGCTTGATCTATTCTTGAGATATTGCATTAAAAACTATGCGAAATATGTTAGTATTTCAAAAACCTATAACTATTTGAAAAGCTTACATGTTAAGATAGGAAAACAAAGATTGATAGAGTTTTTAAAAGCTGCAAACGAGGTGTTCTTTCTCTTTCCTTCCAAGATATTTTCGTATTCTGTGAAAAACGCTGAGCAATATCCAAAGAAGATATATGCTGTTGACAATGGCATCATCAATGTCTTAAACGAGAGGCTAGAGATTGGTAGGTTGATGGAGAACCTTGTAGCTTTACAACTTGTAAGACAAGGCATAAGACTGAATTATTGGAGAGAATACGGAAAGCAAGACGGCAAAGAAGTTGATTTTGTTATTAGAGACGGATTAAATGTTAAACAATTAATACAAGTTACTTATGCTAGCGCTAGGGATGAGGTAAGCGAGAGAGAGGTTAAAGCATTGCTAAAAGCTAGCAAGTTGTTAAAATGTAAAAACTTGCTAGTCATTACTTGGGATTACGAGGCAGTTGAAGATATAAAAAACAAAAAGATAAAATTCATACCGCTTTGGAAGTGGTTGTTGTGCTGAGTTTGGGTTGTTGCTGAGGCTGGCTTGTTTTAAAGGCAAATTTTCTATTCACACGATAGAAAAATTAATTTCGTGCTTTTATATCTTGCTTGAAATTAGTGTTTTTAATTTTTCTAAAGCCAACTCCCAAAAGCCTATGTTTCAAGCAAGTACGTGTTACAAATCATTTACATGACAAAACCTCCAAGGGTTATACTGATAAAAAACAAGGACGTGGTAAACATTTACAAGCAACACTTCAAAGAGCTTTCAACGTTGCTAAAACATAAAAAACAAGGTTTTATTTTAAAAACACGTTCCCAAAGTCTTTAGTGTAAATGTAATCATCTTCTGTAACAGCAGTGTTTTTAGCTTTAACCATTGCGAAAAGCTTTGAATCAGCAAGGTCTGCCAGGTAAACAGCTAACGCTTCTGGAAACATTGGTTGTTTCGGACTAGCGTTTTCTAACAATCCATGATGACTCAACACTATGTGAACCAGTTTCAACGTTAAATTCTCATCAAGGTTTAAAGACCTAGCAGTGTTTAACACTTTGTCAACGCCCAAAGTGATGTGGCCTATCAAGTGACCCTTCCTAGAAACTTTAATATTGTTCGTGACTTCAAATTCTTCAAGCTTTCCAATGTCATGCAGCAAAGCACCAGTAACAGCTAAGTCACGGTCTAAATCGTAAATACTGCAATAAAGATCTACGATTCTAGCAACGTTTAAAGAGTGTTCAAGCAAGCCGCCAATATAGTTGTGATGCTTATACATAGCTGCTGGAGCGTTTTTAAAACCTTGCTTGAAATCCTTGTCTTGCAAGAACAAGGCTTGCAACAATTTTTTAAGATCCTTGTTTTTAATGCTTTCAATTAATGCTTCAACTTGTTTAAACATTTCTTCAATGTTTTTCTCTGAAACGCCCACGAAATCCTCAACCAAGTATTCCTCCTCGCTTAAAGGAACAATCTTGTTAGCAGAGATTTCCAAGTTACCCTTGTAAACATTCACGAATCCCTCAACGTAAATAACTGAATCCTTGTTGATCTTGTTGTACAATTCTTCAACTTTTTCAAAGCTTTCAGAACTCCAATATTTTAACATGATCTCCCTGCTTTTATCTCCGACGCGTAAAGCGAAAGTATAACCGCCAGTGAATTCTCTTATAGGTTTTTTAAACTTTACAACGAAGATGTCTTTAACAACATCTCCTTCTTTCAAGTCTTGAATTTCTTTCACTTTTCTATAAACCTGCATTGTTTTCACCTTCAAAGCTTTCAATTTTTTTTAAGAGTTCAATGCCTTTATCAACAATCTTGAAAACAATGCCTCGCTCTGGCAAGCTCCTGTGCTTTTTCAACACTGCGAGTTTTAAAGGTTTTTTATACAAGTTTTTCAACTCTATCAAGCACTTGCTACGGTAAGCGATGATGTCGCCGCCAACCATTTTGTAATTACCATTCATGTCAGTGTAAACCTGGTTTGTCACAATCACAGGGATTTTTAAAGTCCTAGCGATTTTTAACAAGTTAGACAATTGCAAAGCAAATTCCTTGTTCAAAGCAGAGATGTCTTCAACCTTGCTGAATTCTAACCTGTAAAGACTTGCAGCGCTGTCAAGAATGATCAATCCAACATTGTTTAAACCTTCAACAATTTCATAAAGATCTTGTAGCGTTGTAGCTTGCTCTTCAAACGTTACAGGTTTCTTAATCAAAGTGTTTGAAAGCACTTTTTTTAATTCGCTATTACAAATTTGTTTCAACCTTTCAACACTGAAACCGCCTTCAGTGTCAATGAAAATAACTTTTTTAACCTTAGCAATTGTTGCTGTAGCTATGAGTGCAAAGTTTGTTTTTCCAGAACCTGCAGGCCCGTAAATTGTTGTAACAACATCTGTTTCTAGGCCACCGCCTAGCAACCAGTCAAAACCTTCACAACCAGTGCTTAAACGTTCAACAAAGTTTTCTTCAAAGTCTTGCACAGGCATGCGTTTTAGAAACAAGTCTTTGTTTAAAAAACTTTATGCTTTGCTTGTTGCTTTGTTTGTATTCGCTTCTTGTATTCGCTTAACGCTTTTAATAAACTTTTAACAACTTTCTAAGCAAGCTGTTAAAAACGAGAGAGCTAATAATGTAAGTTCCTAACCAGCCAGGATGCCATCCGAAAATGCTGAAACTTCCGAAAGGGTGAAGCCTTGGCTGCGCAATCTTTACGCTTTTAAAATTTGAATTTTTAAATTTTTCAACAACTGGCGCGTATTCTTGCTTTTCAGAAACAATGACTTGCTTGACAACCCTGTCATTGTTTAACTCTAACACTAAGTCATACCTTCCAGTGTTTAAAGCTTTCATTGTTAAAACAATGTTTTCATTAACAAGTGTTTTGTTAACAAGTTTTAAACCCTCACTGCTTGGTAAAACACTGATTTTTAAGTTGTTTAAAAAGCTTTCATTAACGTGTTGCAAACTAATAAATACTTGGAACTCGCTGCCAGGCTTAATGCTTTCAAACATGTAATGACTGCTCATCCAAGAAAAAATGATTATCAAAGGTAAAAACGTGTAAATCGTTGATTTAAAACTATGCTTCATGTACAAGCCGTTAATCTTCATGAGTTCTTTCTGCAATTTTTGAGCTTTTTCAAGATTCGTCCTGTTAGCTTTTAACTCTTTCTGCAACTCTTTCATGCGCTCTTTAAGCTTTCTCATCTCTTGCTGATTCGTAGCTATTTTATAAACAAGAACTATTAACACGTTAAGAACTAGTGATAACAATAAAATGCTAACAGCGCTTGGCAGCTCTAGCAACGGTGAAAGCACAGGGTTTAAAACACTACTAAGCATGCACTAGTGTTTTTAAAAGCATTTAAAAAGCTTTTCACAACTTTGAATCCTAACACATTTCAAAAAACAGTTTTAGGTTTTCAAACACGCTTTTTCAAGTAGAATGAATCTTCAAAGCCTGAACCTTCAGAAGGCTTGCCTTCAACAATGCTTATAAGCACTGGAGCTACTTGCTTCTTCCTACTAGTAACGCCTTTCAATTCAAAAACATGTTCTTGCAATTCAGGCCAAGGAAGCAAGTCTAAAACCTGGCTTGGAGCTTGACAAATCAAGATAGAATCTCCTTTCAAAATGTTTGTAACTAGCAAAGCCATTGCGTAAAGCTTTTTCTCAATCATTAATTGTTGCAATGCTTTCTCAATGTCTTTAACTCTTTCAAAAAACATGTCAAAGCTAACAACTTCTACAGCGCTAATGCCAATGGTTTTGCCATCAGCAGTGTAGGTTTTAAAATCTTTTTTTAGCAAGTCAAGAATTGATGATTGCAAAGCTTTCTCTTGCTGTGCTAATGCAATCTTCTTGTAATTCTCGTCAAAAAACTTTACTGTCAAACCGCTAAGCTTTTCCAACCACTTAGCAATACTTTTATCCTCACTAGTAGTTGTTGAACTCCTCAAGCACAACGTGTCAGAAGTCAAGCCTGCAAGCAGTAATCCAGCAATTGTTTTAGAAGGTTGTAATCCATGGCTCTTGTAAAGCAATGCAATAATTGTTGAAGTACTACCCAAGGGTTGATTTATAAACCTTATTGGTTGAGATGTTTGAAACGTTGCAATCCTGTGATGATCAATGATTTCTAAAACCTGCACTTCTTCAATGCCATCAACAGCTTGGCCTGGCTCGTTATGATCAACGAGTATTACTTCAATATCCACTGGTTTTAACAAGTTAGTCTTTGTAATAACGCCTACAAGTTCTTGATTGTTATTCAACACTAAAACACTGCCATGCTTGCTTTTCAAAAGTTTTTCCATGACTTGTTTTTTAGGCTCTTCAACATTGCAAGTAGTGATTCTTTTATCACAAGCGTTTAACACTTTTGTCTGCACAAGCTCTCTCAAACGCTTATAATCTTGTTTTAAAGAATTGATAAAGAAGTGTGCAAAGTCAAGCAAGGTTATAACGCCCACAGGCTTTCCATCTTGCAACACTGGGAGCATTCTAATGTTGTTCTCGTCTAAAAGCTTTATAGCTTTTTTCAAACTATCACCAT
Organism: Candidatus Woesearchaeota archaeon; assembly: GCA_021161785.1. Lineage (GTDB taxonomy): Archaea > Nanobdellota > Nanobdellia > Woesearchaeales > JAGGZC01 > JAGGZX01. Next base: position 5,439 of record JAGGZX010000094.1, read on the forward strand.
GCTTTACATAAATAACTTTTTTAGTCATTAAATGCTTAGCTTTCGGGCTTATGTCTTGAATCAAAACTGGAGGTTTCTGTTTGAAATAGTTTAAAACCCATCTTGTTTGCTCGTTAACAAGTCCTGCTCGCGCTGGTTTAACATTTTTAACGCCTAACTCTCGCTTCAAAGCTGCATAGCTGATAGCTGACACAACGCTGTCTGTGTCAGGATTTTTATGCCCTATAACATAGATAACCATTTTTTAAACACTACTTTTTTTGTTGAAATTTAAACTCTTTAAGGTTGCTCTGCAGAGAATATCAAGTAGCCAGTGCAGTGACCCCAAGGATTCTCTTCTACTGGAACATTGATACGCCAGTAAGTGCTGTTAAACATTAACGTGCCTTCCTGTGTCTGTTTAGGCAGTGTCAAGTTGTAAATCATTTGGAAGCTTGACGTTAAGTTAACCATTTGATCAATAGTTACAGAGGGATCTCTGCTATACTTTTCGTTCTTTATTGTTAGATTTCTAATAGTGCAAACCATTGCCAAGCCATCTCCAAAGCTTGAACCATAACCTGTAACGCTAGCGTTTATAGCTTGGTTTCCAATGTTTGTAATGTTTACTTGTCTTGGTGGGTCTGAATACTCGCTTACAGACACGTTTCCATAATCAACAATTGTTGGTGTTATGTTCAAAGCCCATATTGGGTAAATGACTGTGTCATTCCAACCATTGCCAGTGTTGTTATAACTGTCAATCACTGTTGCATTGCAATACCAAGTTCCATTGTTAGCGAAATACCTTACATGGAATTCGCAGCGATAAATGCCAGTGTAATCGTCAATGCTTGAGTTGTAAGGGCAGTCAGTGTCAGTGTAATGCACGTTAGGATCGTCTGGGTCATTGCTATCGTTTAAGTAATAATAAAACGTTGCATTTACTCTTATGTTGTCATTAACGCCTGCTGAGTAATTATTGTTCCAATCCCTAATTGTCACGTTACAAATCACTGTCGTGTTTACTCCAGCGTTTAACGTTATGTTTTCACCGCCGTTAATAACCACTGCTAATACTTCTGGAGCTGCGTTTGTAATGTTTAGCACAGTGTCAATTGTAACGTTTTTATAATTACCTCCAATGCTATAGCTTTGCACGTCGCTTGATTTAAATGCTATAACGTAAGCTATTATTAGAAATAGAATTGTGGTTATTACTATCCTTAAGCTTTGTTTTATCGTCATATTTACCACAATTTTTGGTTTAGTGCTTTGTTTTTTTCTTTGTCTTTACTTGTTGTTCTTGTTGTTGTCGTTCTTGTTATTACTTGCCTTTGCTCATGTTTTCATGGTTTTGTGTTCATGCTTTTTTAGTCTTTATTTTTAGTCTTTAATCAGGCTTAAACCCTATTAGTATACGTTTTTGTATATTAG
>JAGGZX010000071.1 GCA_021161785.1 Candidatus Woesearchaeota archaeon
CTTCATTGCTTTGCATTCAAGCATTGTTGAAAGCTTGCAAGATAGTGATGTGTTGCGTTGCGATCAAGCAGTTCTTGACTTAACAATAAAGAACTCTTTCCAAGTCGTTGGAGATGTTAGTTCTTCAAAAGCAGTGCTTGAGTATTACCCTTTAAACAGTTACAGGCAGCAAGTCTTGAACGTCACAACAATTCCTGAAGCTTTAACAACTAGCTCTGGCTTTGAATACATTTTCGGAAATTCTAACAACAACCAGTTATTCTTGAAAGCTAAAATCGTGACGCATGCAAAGCAAGCACTAGTTAGAGATGCTCATTTCCCATTACAAGTGCCTGACAGTTTAAGGACTTATTTAAAACCTGGAATCATTACAGACACAAACAAGGATATTAAACAACTAGCTGTGCAGTTAACAGGTAACGCTAATTCAGAGCTTGAAGCTGTTTCAAACATTGCAGAATGGATTATTAACAACGTTCAATACAACTTGTCAACAAGCAATGTGAAAGCTTCAAAGCCTAGCACTTGGGTTTTTGCAAACCGTCAAGGCGTTTGTGATGAAATCACAAGCTTGTTTATATCAATGCTTAGATCTGTAGGCATTCCAGCAAGGTTTGTGTCAGGCATTGCTTTTACTGATTATCCAGGCATTGAAGGCTGGGGAGGTCATGGCTGGGCAGAGGTTTACTTCCCTCAAGGCTGGATTCCTTTTGATGTTACTTACAAGCAATTCGGCTGGGTTGACGCTAGCCACATTGCATTGGCTAAAACTCTAGACCCTGGCGTGGAAGCAGTTTCTTACGAGGCTAAAGGTTTTGACGTTGAAATAAAACCTAAACCTCTTGACTATGATGTTAAGTTTGAATCTTGCAAAACCTTTTTCAATGAAGGCATTGGTTTAAGCCTTGAACTATTCCAGCAAGAAACTGGTTTCAACACTTACAATGGTTTAAAAGTCAGGGTTTACAACAACGATGCTTGTTACAAAGCAGTGATTGTTAGAATAGCTGCTCCTAAGCAAATCATTGTTTTTAATGATTCAAAACTCGTAATCATCCCTCCGAAAAGTTTTAGTGAAGCTTACTGGCTTTTAAAAGCTCCAAAGCTTGACCCAATGTTTGAGTATAAAATGCCAATCATTGCTTACACAAGCTTTACCAATGCAAGCACTGAATGGGTTTTGGCTAACAACTTGCCAGTGCTAGACTTAAATCCTGAAACCTTTACATTGCAAAACAGTTTGAAAAAGCAAAGCATTTCAGTGCAATGCATGGATGTTGAAGGCTTTGCTAACGAGTTCGTAACAATTCATTGCAACGCTGAAAAAACTGTTAAGATGTGCTTGTATGATGAAAACCGAAACCTTAAACAATGCTTTACAGGAACAAACATAACGTTCAAGTACAAGTTAAACTTTACAGGTGTCAAAGTTTTACCAGTTAAGGTTTTAACTAAAAAACCGTTTTACACTTTTGTAACAATTTACAGCAAAGACGAGCCTTCAATAAGCATTGACTTGAACCTTGACCCAGAAATCTTGCATTACAATGAAATCGGGACTTTAGAGTTAAAACTTGAAAAGAATTCATCTAGCAACCCTTTAAACGTTTCAATAACAATAAGCATTGATGATCAGTCCAAAACTTGGCATGTTCCAATACTTGACAGCAAAAAAGTTTATGTTTTAAACTTTGACTCGCAATTATTCACGCTTGGCAATCACGAAGTCTTGGTTGTAATAACGTTTAAGGATGAAAAAGGCAGGTTTTTCAAAAAAGTTTTAAAAACAAGTTTTAAATTGAAAGCAAGCAACATTTTTGACTATTTTGAATCAGCAATGATCAGTGTTGAACATTTTTTAGACAAGATCTTTTAGTATGTAACGTTTTGCACAGCAAAAATTTTTTAATCAAAACAAGATTCTCAAAGCTTATGATCGTTTTAGGTATTGAAAGCACTGCACACACTTTCGGAGCTAGCATTATTGAAGATGTAAAAGAAGATAGTAATAATGTTAGAGTGTTAAGCAATGAGAAAGTTGTCTACACCACAACTCAAGGCGGTTTGAAACCGTCAGCAGTTGCTGATTATTTACAATCACAAAGCATTGAAGTTGTCAAAAAAGCTTTAATAAAAGCAGATGTGAAGCCAAAAGAGGTTGACGTTATTGCTTTCAGCCAAGGACCAGGGCTTGGCCATTGCTTAAGGGTTGGAGCAATAATCGCTAGGTCTTTAAGCATTCTTTTGAAAAAACCTTTAGTAGGTGTTAATCACTGCATTGCGCATTTAGAAGTTGCTAGGGTTTTAACAAAAGCTCAAGACCCAGTATTACTCTATGCCTCTGGAGCTAACACTCAAGTCATTGGTTTTAGCGAAGGCAAGTATCGCATCTTTGGAGAAACCCTTGACATGGGTGTTGGCAATTTCATTGACAGCGTTGGCAGGTTAATGCAGTTAGGATTTCCAGCTGGGCCGAAAATTGAAGCTTTAGCAAAGCAATACGCTAACTCTTTCAAAGGCTTGCCAGAGCTTGTTCAAATGCCTTACAGCGTTAAAGGCATGGATGTGAGCTTTGGAGGGCTTTACACTTGGATCAAGCAAGCTATTCATTCAAAAAAGTTTGACGTTAAAGCAATTGCTTACAGCTTGCAAGAAACAGTGTTTGCAATGCTTTTAGAAGTTGCTGAACGTGCCATGGCTCACTTGAAAAAACAAGAACTCGCTCTTGGCGGAGGCGTTGCTTGTAACTCTAGACTTCAAGAAATGGCTTTAGCAATGTGCAAGCAACGCGGAGCAAAGCTTTTCGTGCCTGAAAATCAGTTCTTAGTTGATAATGCAGCAATGATCGCAGTTACAGGCTTGTTACAATTCCAAGCTAATGCTAACGTTTTAAAACCTGAACAAGCAGTTATTAAGCCTTACCAACGCACTGACGATGTTGTTGTCAAGTGGCGTTAAAAACTTTTGCAACGCCTTGAAAACTTTTAATGCTTCGGAACGTTTCCGAATTGTAAAGCATAATTCTTTTTAAAACAAAAAATTTTTTGCATGCTTGAAAATGCAAGTCGTGATTCCAGAAATAAAACACGTTGACAACACTTTCTTAATCCTTGGAGAGGAACGCAGGGATTTAGAAAATGTTTTAAACAAGCATTTGAAAGACAAATCTTCAAGCCTTGACGCATTGCTAAAAGAAATTAAAAACTCTGACATCACAAAGTTTCCAGACATTTACACAGCTTTCAAACTCGGAATTAAAAAAAGCTTTGACAATGCATATGCTGACGTGATCTTAAACACTGCTGCAAAAGTCTTGTTTAACTACGTGACTTTGACACTTGCAAAGCAGCACCCAGTCATAGATCCAAAACTCTTTTCACTGCAAAGAAAGGTTAAAGTGCAACAATTTTATTGTCACGGGTTTGATGTTAACGAGTTAGTTCTTCCATTATTCTTAACACTTGATCTAAACAACATAAGTCCTAAAACAAGAGTGACTGCAACTTGCTTTTTTAACAAGCAGGTAATCAACACAAGATACCCAACCATAGACTTGTACATTAACACTCCTGAAGTGTTGCCAAAAGTCTTGTCAAGGGTTTATGACGTAAAAAAAGAATTGTTTTACATCAAAGCAGAAGCTCTAGATATTAAACTGTTAAGAACTGTGCCTTTGAAAAGCCTTGAATCAGCATTCCAAGCAATGAAGCACTACTTTTTAATGTCTTGGGTTCCTCTAGAAGAAGAAATAAAAAACTCTAACGCTATCAAAGCAAAACGAAAGATTGATCCATTACTAGTTTTAAAAACAGTTACTGAGCTGTTACCAAGCAAGAATTCTAACGAGAACAATCAATTAACATCTTACGTTTTAATCAGTAAGTGGCTTGTTAAAAACGAGTTTGACCCTGAAACACTGCTAGAGCGATACCTGTATTAACTCATTGTATTAACAGTTTAGATTGACTTATGATTTCAAGTCAAACACTTTTAAAAACCTGCTATTCTTAGGCAAATCTAAAGCATGTTTTAACACTTCAGAAATATGCGTTACTGGAATGATCTGTATCTTTTTCAACTGGTCAGGCTCTAACACAACGTCTTGAACGTTAGCCTTTGGTATTATAACCTTTTTCACGCCAGCATTAATAGCTGCCTCTATCTTTGCGGAAACGCCGCCAACAGGTAATACATTTCCACGCACAGACAAGCTCCCAGTCATGGCAACATCTTGCTTTACAGGAATCTTTTTCAAAGCTGAAATAATGCTCGTCGCCACTGCAATGCTTGCAGAGTCACCTTCAACGCCTTCATAGGTTTGCAAGAATTGTACATGCACGTCATACTTGCCTTTAAGATCTTCTCCAAAGTATTTCTTAATGATTGCTGAAACATTCTTAACAGCTTCCTTAGCGATTTGACCAAGCTTTCCAGTAGCTATGAATTCTGTTTCTTTACCACCTCCAGGCACAACTTCGCTTTCTATGGGTAGCAATATTCCTGAATAACCAGAACTAACACCTCCAGTGCCAAGCACTGCTAAACCGTTAACCCTGCCAACTTTAGAACCCTTAACATCTATCACTTCATATTCTCTCTTGATCTCTACAAACCTGTCAGCGATCTGTTTTTCCAACGTTCTAGCAATCTGCTTTGCTTTGATTAAATGCTTCACTTCAACGAGTTTTGCACCTTCCTCGCGAGCAATGTCGCCAGCAGCTCTTATCAAGCCGCCAAGCTCTCTGAAACGAACAGTTAGCTTTCCCTTCCTGTTAGACATCTTCCTAGCTTCTCTAATTATAAAAGCAGCTGCTTGCCTTGAAAAGTGAGGGATTTTCCCATCCTTAACAACTTCTTGCGCTATGAATTGAACAATTTTTTTACGATTTTCAAGAGTGTCATCCATTGCGTCATTCATGAAAACTTCATAGCCATAACCCCTAATCCTGCTGCGCAAAGCAGGGTGCATGTGCTGCACAGTCTCAACGTTACCAGCAGCTACTAGTACAAACCTGCAAGGCACTGGTTCTGTTCTAACCATTGCGCCTGCTGAACGCTCACTCTGACCTGTAATTGCATATTTGCCTTCCTGCATCGCTGTTAAGAGTTCTTGTTGTTGTTCAATACTTAGGGTAGAGATCTCGTCAATGAATAAAACACCATTGTGAGCTTTGTGAATCATGCCTGCAATCACGCGTTCATGAGCAGGCGTTCCTAAGCCTCCACTCTGGAAAGGGTCGTGCAACACATCGCCAAGCAAAGCTCCAGCCTTAGCTCCAGTAGCGTCAATGAACGGCGCTTTTGTCTTTTTAGAATTATCTATCAACAATTTAGGTATTAACTGCTTAACACCGAAACGCCTCCCAAAGTTTAAAAACATTACAAAAGTGGCTAGCATCAAAATACCTCCTAAGAAGAAAGCTGCAAACATTATGTCGCTCTTGTAATAACTTCTAGCCCACCAAGGAGCTATCATGGCTAGAACAGCTAATATTAACAACACAATACCTTGATTTCTAAAGCTAGCAGCTGCTTGCAACCTGTACTTTGCAATGATTTCTCTGCCTTGACCAGCAGGCACTGTCCTAATTAATGGTTGGTTCTCATCTTCAGGGTTTGGAAACACTAACACGTCTTCTAATTGTTGTTTCGGCAGCAATTCTGCCAAAGCCATGCCTAGCATGCTCTTACCAGTTCCAGGCTCACCCACTAGCAAGACATGCCTTTTCTGCTTAGCAGCTTTTTTTATAACCTCAACAGCTTTCTCTTGACCTATAACTTGATCTATGAGCTTTTTAGGAATCTCAATGTCTGCAGTGGTTTTAAAATTCAAGCCTTGCAAAACGTTTTCAGAGAATTCACTGCCAAACTGGCTGTCCTGGCTGTCACTAGACAGCCCGCCTAAGCTTACACCTTTCTTTTTTCCTTGCTTGCCAGCTTGCTTGTGCTTAGCTTTTGCTTTAGCCAAAACCCTCACCTTTTTTTACTTTTTTAAATTGCAAACCATTAACTTATTTTCAAACAATGCCTAATCACTAATCATGCGTTAGCATGTTTCCAAATTTTTAAATTTTGTTAAAATTAAATACTTATCCAACAATTTCAACAATTATGCGTTTCAACAATTATACAGCTTGATCCTGTCATCACCACTTTTAAAAAGCAAGTTACACATAGCCATGTGTGTTTGTAAAAACATGAAGCCTGAATCACGCCACAATTCATTGTTTTCAACTAACACAAAACTTACATGTTGACTGTCAAGCCATTCTCTTAACGTTTTAAAATCTCTCTGCATTAAAGGTGTTTTAACAAATTCTTGACTGCTAACTGCAAGTGTTGAAATGTTTAAAAACTTGGTTAAAGGTTTTAAATCTTGCAACACTAACAACTTTGCATTATTTGTTTTGACTTGTAACTGTTTAACAATGTTTAAAGCGTTTAACAAGTCTTGACTAGGCTCTGCGCTAGCAATCATTGAAGCATTACTTATTAAAAAGTAAAGAGCTACAAGCCCTGTTATAAACACTGAAGCTTGTTTTAACAAGTCAAAACTCCAAGGCTTAAACCATAACAAGGCAACAGCAACAACTGCAAGTGTTGAAGCAGTAAAGCTTAAAACTAGCAATAAAGCCTTGTCAGCTATTGCAAAACTTGACACAAACAAAGCCATTGTTAAAGCTCTGAACGGTTTAGGCTTAAAGTTTGAAATAGTTATAAAGCTTAACAACACGAACAACAACACCAAGCTGTCTTTAGAACCAGTCTCTGCGAAGAACCTTGCAATACTTGAAAAATTATTAACTTTCAACAATGGCGTGACGCTTGCAATATTGAAATTTGTAACGCCTTGCAACTCAATGTTAACTGCAATGTTTAACAACATGGATAAAAGCATTAACAGTATAAACGTTTCTAAAGATTTAAGCAACACGCTAGCAATGAGCATGCTTGCAATAAAGAATAACAACCCCTCCCTAGCATTGTACAAGCAAGGGTTTAACGCTAGTATTAACAAGCCAATGATTTGAAACACTGGTTTTTTCAAGGTTAACATCCAAAAAGCAAGCATTGTTAAAGGAATAGCAACAATCCAAGCGTTCAAGCTAGTGAATGTTTTAGCAATTAAAGGGTTTGAAAACATTGCGAAAGGCAAGCCAATGCTGACCAGCAAGAATGATTTCTTGCTATTATTTTTTAAAAACCTTGACATTAGCAAGCTAGCAAAAAACATGGTTGCAAAGCTAGAGATACTAATCATTAAAACCAGGACTGCATTGTTTTGGATTTGAAAACCCTGCCTTAACACTAAATCACTATTTAAAAACGATTTTAAAATGCTTGACAGCAAAGTTTTAGACGTTAAGAATTCATAAGTATTCATGAACGGGAAGTAATCATTCTTTAAAAACCTGTGATAAAGACTTACCAATACCAAAGTAGTGAATATCAACCCTGAAGCAATGCTCACTACCAAGTACTGCTTAGCGTTCTCCTCGCTTTCTTTAACGTTAACACCAGGTTTTGCTTTGTTTTTAACCTTCATTTAAAATACACCTCGCTTCATAAATCTTTATGCTTGAATCATTTCTTAAAAGCTTTACGCAGTCATTAGTGTATGCGATGCTTGTAACGTTAAACATTGAAGATTCTAAAGAGCTAAGTATTATGTACTTGGCATTGTACTTTAACAACAACTCTAAAGCAGGTGTTTCCAGTCTTAAACTGTAAATCTTTTTCACGTCTCTAAACCTTTCTTTAAACCAAGGGTTTAACAAGCTATTACTGTCCAACACTGGTTTCTTACCAGCATGATAAGCAACTGCAAATCCTAAGCTTGGACTGCAAACAACACTGCCTTCAGGCAAGGGTTTCAAAACAGTTAAAGCTTGTAAAACATTTGAAAGTTTTGACACGTTTTTAACGTTTAAAGACGCTTGGACAAGTCCTGGAACAATAATGGTTGTTAAAAACACTAACGCTAACACAGCAGTGAAAGCTTTAGAAGCAAACCTCCACCTGAACAGTTTTAAATAATTGTAGATCTTGATTATGGAAATGCTTGACGAGACAAGCATTAACATTGCTATCATGTTTAAAACATACTCATCTGCAAGCGTTGCAATGTTTGAAAAGTAAGCAACAACCATGGCTATCAACACAGATGTTAAGAAAACGCCCAACTTTTTCTTTCTAGCAATGGAGATGTAAGCGCTGTGCAAGAACAACAAGCTTATGAAAGGGTTTAAACTAGCAATGCTTGCAATGTTAAACCTTGACTTAGCGTTTAACAAGAAAGACAAGCCAGTGCTTGTTATCAAGTCTTTATAAAAAACTATAACACCCCAAACAGTGAGTATTGTTAAAAAAATTGTTAACTCTTTAGAAGCCTTGTTAATCTTTAAACCCAAAGCTTGCGCTATGACAAAGTAAACAAGGATTGAGAACAAGACAAGCAGTGAAAAACTAGTAGTGACTGCTAACAACACATAACTCGCTAGTGCGCAATAATAATGTTTTAAAAATCGCTTTTCAAAGGTTTTAGACTTTTCATTTTTAACACCTTCTTTAAAAGCTTGCAAGCCTTGCAGCTTTGCAAAGTGATAGTAAAACAACAAGGCTAATGGCAAAGCCAAGCTCATTGCAGAAACAGTTACAACTGTTTTAGAAAAAAACAAAGCACTAAACCCTGAGCTAACAGCAATGATCAATGCTAAAGCTTTATTCTTACTAACAAGCTTTGCTATTTTAAAACTTGGAAAAATAATAGTTGTTGACAACAGAATCGTTAACGCTTTACCGACACTTATCAAGCTAACGTTTAAACCTAGAAGTTTTAACAACGAATAAGTAATCTTCAACAAGGCAGGCATTAAAGGCAGTGTTAAAACCTGTGTTGAACCATAACCATCACTGATTGCTAACAAGTTTTTTTCAAACAAAGACCTAGCTATGCGTAGCAAGTAAAACGATTGCAAATCCAAAGAATTCGTTTGAAACGCAATGAAAGACTTCAACAAAACTATTAACAAGTATGAAGAAACAAGTATTAACGCTTCGCTTTGAAAAAACGTTTTTTTATTGTTAAAACCAAGTTTTTTACCAGCCTTGTTTGTTTCTTTAACATGCTTAGCAGTCATTAACAATGCCAAAACATGCAAAACTATAAAAAGATTTTCCTAAAAAAATTGAGTAAAACAAAAATTGTTTAGTCTTCTCTTGAATGACTAGGCACTGCTGTCTTGCTAATAATCATTATATCCCCAATAGCTTTCACTAAGGGGTGTGGCACTATAACACCTTTTAAAGACCCAAGCACTTTCGCTAAGAAACTGTTCTTCGTAGCTCTAACCTTCCAGCCAGAAATCCTGTTACCGCTTATTAAAGGCTCTTCAACATCTCCAAAGTAGTCTCCTTCCTCAGTGAAAACTTTCATGTCATATGTTTCAGTTACATGTCTCAACCTTAACATTTTATCCCCCCACTCAATTTGTAAACATTTGCAACTCGCAATTTGCTTCTAAAAAGCAAAGGTTTAAAAACCATTAAACAGTAAACAATATTTAAATCTTTTGATTTTTTCAACTTGATTTAAAACATAGATCAAAAAGCAATCTGCTTCTTTTTAAAGTACATTTGTTCCAACTTTTTAAACATTAAACCCTTACCTGTTATTGTAAACTCCAATTCTAAACCTGAAAACTTTGAACCTTCTTGCAAAACACTGCCCTTAACAACTTTTAAATGTTCATTGTTCAAAATTATTTCTTCACCTTCAGCTATGAACGCAGTATCTTGCTTGTGAAAACCTGTTAACACAGCGTTTCTAGCAAGCCAGTTGTAATTGTTAACATACTCTATACGTCCAGCTTGTAATATATACTTAGACATGTATTGTGAAAGCTTCAGCTGCTGATTTAAAACATTTTCCTTGCTAATTGCTAGCTCTTCAAAATCCACGAAAAGCAGTTGATTAGCGTAAAATTCTCTTCCATTATGAATTACAGCTCCATGCCTTATCAGCAGTGTTGAAAAATCTCTAGGAAACAATGTTTCAATCTCAGCGTTATAAACATTGCTAGCAATTATGACAACCTCTCTGCCGTGTGCGTAAATGTTTAAAACCTCTTCACTACAAGCTTTGCAAGGCTTTTTAAATAACTGCGCGTTTTTCAAAACAATGTGTTGAACATTCTCTCCTTCAAAACTAAAACCTTGACTGACAACTGCTTGGTTAGGCAAGACTTGAACATCACTAGCCACTGCTCTAATTGCTTTATGAATTTCTAGAACAGGATTTTCTAAGATCAAGTATTTAACATTATTCTCATTATTCTCGTTCAAACCAGCATTGCTTGGAATGCCTAAATACAAGTCTCTCTCAAAGTTTTTAAAGAACTCTGGCTTTACAAGCTTGTATTCATGCTTGTAAAGCAATTCTTCTAAACCCATGCCAAGCACCCATGCTTAACCAACACAAACATGTCAAAACGCTTTTAACTTTAAACATTTTAACAATGCTAAAAAGCAGGTAAAACAGGTTTGGAAAAGCAAGGAAGCATTACAATTCTAACAATTTTTCATAAATACGCTTCAAGTTTTGATCGTCATCTAAAATTTTTTGAATCGCATTAGAAAGCTCTTCCAACTCTTGGTTTAGCGTTTCCAAAGCTTCTTCTTCAAGCGTTCTAATGCTAGGGTTAGACACTAACAAGTCTATAAAGTGTTGTATGTGCGTGTTTAACTGTTTTAACTGTTCTTCCTTGTTGTTCAAAAACGTGCTGTCATTAATTTCCACATACTCTTGAACTTTTTGCTCAATATTCTTTATTGTTTGCACGTCTTCAAGAACTTTTTTAGACTTTTCAAGCAGCTTCTTGCTCAGGTCTTGCATTTCTTGAATAAACTCTTGCTTTGCATACAAGTTTTTATTCTGAACAGCTTTTTGAACGTCATTAACACTTTCTTTAAGCTTTTTTATAATCCTAGCAATGTCTTCATTTATTTTCTCATCTTTGATTTCTAAAGCATAAATCTTAGACTTTTGCCTTGCGAACAAGCTTTTCACAGATATCACCATAACACAAGATTGCAAACTACAGGTTTTTAAATATTTTGCCTGTTTTCCTAATTCTTTACCAATTCTGCTAAATTCTGCTATCACACATGCAATAAATTACTTACAAAAAATTCTTCCAGAGCAAAAACTTTAAAAACCCTAACTGCAAGAAATGCTTAAAAAAGCATGTTTTTAAACAAATATGTTAAAACCCCATAAAAACCCCTGGGGAAAAGAGGTGAGAAAATGAATGCCAGTGCCGAGGTAATAAAACCTGTTTCAGACGTGCTGGTAAACCTGTGGAACAAAATCGTAACATTTGTTCCAGACTTTATAGTGGCTGTGTTAGTATTACTTCTCGGCTATATCATAGCCTGGATTATTGGTTGGCTTGTGCGCATCGTTCTTGACAGAACAGGCATTGTTGATTATTGGATTAAAAAAGCTGATCTCAAGAAATTCTTTAAAGACTGGGACATCCCACACTTTTTAGGAATCCTTACGAAGTGGTATGTGTTCGTGTTGTTCTTGCCGCCTGCAGCTAATTGTTTAGAAGCTTCATCACTAGCAACCTTTTTCATTTCCTTGAGCATCTGGATACCCAACTTGATAGCTGCAGTGTTGATCTTTGTAATAGGCTTAGTAATTGCAGAGTACTTTGCACACAAGATTGTTGAGACGAAAACAGTTGCTAAGCACACAATAGCTAGCATTGTTAAAATCGTTGTTATACTGTTCACAGCGATTATTGCTTTAGAACAAATAGGTATTAGCGTAGCCTTAGCTCATGACAGCTTTATAGTAGTGCTAGCTGGTATAATGCTTGGCTTAGCAATCGCGTTCGGCATAGCGTTTGGTTATGGCTACAAGGAAGAAGCAGCGAGAGTTGTAAAGACTTTAAAAAAGCGTAAAAGGTTTTAAAAACCTTTAAAAAACGTTTTTTAAATTTTTTTGTTTTTAAACTTTCTAATTCTAAACTTTAACTATCACAGGGGAAAACTATAAAAACAGTTTAACAAACCCTTTAACTATGGTTAAAGGAACTCCTAGTAAGGGTAAGCATTCCCGAAGTAAAACACACATTATTTGCAGGCGTTGCGGCAGGCACAGCTTTCATGTTAAGAAAGGATACTGCTCTAGCTGTGGCTATGGAAAGACTTCTAAACGCAGACGTTACAACTGGCAGAACCGTTAATGTTTAACGAAATTTAAATTTTTAAAACTCTTTTTAACTCAGGATTCCAGACAAAGATTTGCTTGTCCTCAACACTGGTTTTTGTTATTAAAAACTTTCCATTCTTTAAAGGAATCACAAACAAGTGTTGCTTTTCAAAGCTTTCCAAGCCTTGCTTTTCAGAAAGAAGCGAGTTTAACAATCCCCAATCACTAGTTTTAAAAGGTTTTAGAATCAAGCTATACTTTGACAACTCCTTGTTCGTTGCAATGTCAAGGTAGTTATACTTTATATAAATCCCGAATTCTTGTAAAACTCTTAACTCTTTCTTACCCTGCTTTGTGGTTGTTATTGCTTTATCCTTTATTTCTTTGTCTTGACCTTCCAACTTCAAAAACACACCTCTTTTACAGTTTTTTTCTTTTCACATTTAATTAGTTTAATTGTTTACAATCAGCCATAACACCTGCCAGTGGCTCTAAACCTATCCCTCAAGCTTCTTAAAACTTTCGGCTCTAAACCCTTAACAACTATGTGTTCTCTAAGCTTTAAAACTTTTTCTTCAAAACCTTCAACTTGGAATGTTTTCTCATACCAAGCAAGGCTTAAACTTGCATAGGCATGCTTTGTTGTTATCAACATTTCACTCATAAACATTTTATAACCAGGACTGAACGCTTGGTTCCTAGTTGCCTTGTACAAAGGACATTTCAAAGCATTAAAACCCAGGTTTAAACACCACACCTTTACCACCTCATCAAAACTCTTAACGCTTTAATATTAGCTTTGTAATCTTACCTGTAATGAATCACTTTCCCCCTGTTCAAGACATTGTTGTAATCAAACTCTTCTTTTAACAGTATGAAACGCCTTTTAATATGTAAAGGTATTAAACTTTTAAAAGCAATGCCAAAACCAGTAGCAGCAGGGTTTTCAGAGTTTTTAACAATCCTGAACACTTCCTCCCTAGACGTTTTGTAAGTGTTATAGTTTAAAATGCAAAAGCCTGAAGGCATGTAGCAAAAACTTGCAATGCCTTTCTGAGTTGTTAACTCTAACAATGCTTCAATGTTCCTTGCAATAACGTGGTGTTGATTGTTAAAGCCTTGGCTTGAACATTTCAAACTGTAAGAATAAGCGTTAACCCAAGGCTTTTCACCTTCCTGATTCATAACAAACACTACGCTGTAATCTTGCCCAAGCTTTAACAAGTTAGAAGCAACAGGGTTTAACACTAACACACTTAACACGTTTTGATGTTTTGCTAAACTTTTCGCTTTCTCAACACAATTGTGCACGTTAGCATAATGCAGTATTACTTGCGATTCTGAAACAGTTCTTTCAACAACGCGCAACCTAGCTTTAGTGATGATGAAAGCGCAGCCCTCACTACTAGTTTTTTCAATAAGCTTAGGCTTTTTTAAATTGTAAAACTTTCCAGTGCCGTCAAACGCTTCTAGTTGTAAAACATTATCCAAAGCAAAGCCTAGCAAGCTGTAATCAGAAGGCAAGTTCCTAGCTATCAAGCCTCCAATGCTAGGGTTGTCTGTAAAATAGAAAGGCAGTTCTAAACCCTTATCACTTAACAATTCATTAACCTCGCTGACACGAGTTCCAGACTTGACATCAACCCATTTTTGTTTCTCATTAACAGCTTCAACGCCACTGTGTTTTTCAAAAGACAGCACAAGGTCTTGACTAATAGCGCTTCCAGAAATATTTGTTGCGAAACCTCTAGGCGTAATGCTAAACCCTTGCCTGTTAGCAAGTAATAACAACTTTCTCAAACTGTTAAGGTTTTTAAACCAAGCAACAGCTTTCGGCACTTCTTGAAGCTTGGAACAATCATAACTGTAAGCTAAGCGCACGTCTTCATCAAAACTTGTTGGCAAGAGCTTGGCAACAGTTTTCATGGCAACACCTCTTTAATGCAAGTCTTAATACAAGACTTGGCACAAGTCTTTCACTTTAAACTTCAAGTTTTTATCCTTAACAATTGCTTTTAAAGCATTGAAAAGCCTTGGGTTTACAGTTACAATGTTTTGCTTGTCACACTTTTTTAATGATTTCAAAAGCAAAGATTTAGCAATCACTGGGTAAACCTCTAACAGCAATCCTTCACTTCCAAAGCTTTCTAAAAATTGCAACTTAACACCTTTGCTTGTTAAAAAACGCATTGTTTTAACATGCAAGTTTTGAGCAATATCATCAGTGTCTGCTAGCAAACAAGCATTGTTAAGATTGACTTCAATGTTTAAGTGCTTTAAAACATCTACATAGTGATAAGCTTCTACCTTGTAATACTTTCTCAAAACATGTAAGCACCTAGCGCAATTCGTTAAAACCTTGCCGTCAATAAAACCTAGATTTTTAGCTTTCAATTTTTTAAAATCAGTTGTGAAGCCAGCTTCAAGCAATGCATGACCCACTTCTAAAAGCTCTGGCTTTGTTTTAATGCTAAAATAGTTTGACAACACGTCAAGTTGTTTTTTTAAAACAAACCTTTTTGTCTCGCTGCAAGGAAAGAATAAGAACTCTCCCTTGCTAATCTTTTTCACAAAGCGTTTAATGCTAACGCGCAAGTCAAAGCCTATAGACATGTCAACCCCCCGTTTAAAACTACTGCGAAGTGAATATTTAAATCTTTCGGTTTTTAAAGCAATATAAGCCAAAAAACGTTTTTAAAACAAGGTTGTAACATCAAACTAGAAAAATCATTCTTCTCCAAGCATTTCTTCAAGCTGTTTGAAATTAAAGTATTTCAAAGAGTACTCGCCGTAAGAAAGATCGTCCAAGTCGTAAAAGAATATAAGCGTTGTTAAAGCAACGATGATTACTCCAACAGCTATTATGAAGTCAAAAGCGTTCGTTGTTGTGAGAACTCTTACCATAAACACTCCGATAATTAACACGTTAACAAGTATGAATAAAAAGTTTAAAATACCGACAAGGTATTTTCTAGAGTAAGTTTCTAACTCCTCCCTAGCTTGAACAAGGTTGTTTATTAACTGTATAATCCTGCTCAAGTACTGGCTCTTCTTACCATCAACCTTTTTTAAAACTTGTAAAGACTTGTAAAACGGATAAACCTGTTTTTGCGTTTCTAAAAACTCTCTTGAGAAAAACTCTAAAGGCTCTAACCGTTTTAAAAAGGTTTTAATGTTTTGCTTAACACTCGCTATGAATTCCTTATCCTTAGTGCTTAAAGCTAGCTGGTAAATACCTATCAAGCAAGCATTTATCTTTATAAAAGCGTTTTTAACATAGTGGTACTTTCTAATAATGAACGAGAACAAGATGCTGATAAAAAAGCCGTAAATAAACGTTATAGCAGCCATTGTGCTAGAGTCAATGTTTGAAAACGAAAACTTATCCCTATTCAAGAAGAAAAACGTTAAAGCGAAAAGCGTTAAAACTAGCAAGAAAAACATGACAATTTTTAAGTAAAAACTGCTAAACGTGTATTGTAAATCCTCATCTTCTTGTTGTTGTTCAACACTCAATCCTTGCTCAGAGGTAATGCCTTGCTCCATGCTTTTAAAAACACCTCTTTTTAAATTTTTAAATCTTTTGAAACTTGAAAGTTTTTTTTAAACACTTAACTCTTGATTGTTCAACATGATATTGCTTTCAAAGCCTAAATTGCGAGCAATTGTTTGCAAAGCTTTAAATCGTTGCAAATCTGCATGTGAAGGTATCACAAGTTTTGGATTTACAAGCTTGATGAATTGTTTTAAATCCTCAACATGTGCATGACCACTTACATGTACATCTTCATAAACACTGACACCAAGGTTTGATAACTCTTGTACAAGTCTTGAACGGTTTTCAATGTTCATCTCAGTAGGTATAGTTCTTGAAGAAAAAACAACAACGTCGTCTTGACAAAATTTAAACCTGTCAATCATTCTAGCAAGCACTGCATCAGGCTCGCCTTGATTGCCAGTAACGATTAACAAATACTTTTCAGGATGCTGACTCGCTATCTTCAAAAACTTGTTAACCTCTCGCCTGTACTTGAACATTTTAATTTTTTTAAACTTGTAAACACTAGCGTTATGACTTGCTGTTATGTATTTGTGCAAACTCCTGCCAAGCATTACAGGCTTCCTGTTCAAATGCTTTGCAAGCTCTGTAATGCTTTTCAACCTTGCAATATGGCTGCTAAACGTTGTAACTATTAACGCTTTATCCTTAGGAACGCTTCTAAACACGTCTGCAAGCATTTCCTTAGCAATGATCTCGCTCAAAGCTTTGCCATGGTGTAAAGCATACAAGCTCTCCATGACAACAACGTCTGGATTTAGGTTTGTCAAGGTTTTAACGTCTGACTTTCCACCAAGCAATGGGTGGTTGTCAAACTTGAAATCATTAGCATACAAAAACGTTTTTTGACCAGTGTTAACCTCAATAACAGCTGTTTCAGGCACTGAATGCGTTACCTTTATCAACCTAACTTTGAAACTTCCAACTTGAAATACATGCTTGTAAGGCATTGCTAAAAGCTTAACACCAAGCTTGTGCTCAAGCTTTTGTTCAAACAAGCTTTTCAATAATTCAATAGTGAAGCTAGTGCCTATAACAAGTTCAGGCTTAATCTTTGAAACAAGGAAAGGCACTGCTCCAATATGATCAAGGTGTGCATGGCTTAAAACAACTGCTCTTAAAACCTTGCCGTCAAGGAATGATTTAATAACTTCAGGATCTGGCAATGCTTTTGCTTTTACAAGCTGTTCCAAGCTTAAAAGTTTTAAATCTTCCTCGCGAGAAAGTTTTATGTAATTCTCCATGTTTAAACCTAGGTCAACAAGCACTGCTTCGTGATCATTCATCACGAGCACAGAATTACCAGTCACGTCTCCAAAGCCGCCAATAGTCACAACTTTCATAAAAACCACCATGGAAGTAAACAATTAACTAGGATTGGTTTCTAAGCCAAACTTTTCATAAACATTGCTAACAGTTTCTGGATGGAACAAGTTAGAAGTAGTTCTTCCTTCATGAATGCAAGCAATCACTTCTGCAAATATTGGGGTAACGTCAAACGTTTTTAACTGCTTAGGCTTGTGCTCGTGAAACACAGTGTTCGTAGTGTAAAGCTCTATGTCTAAATCTTCAACGAGTTCAAAAGCCTTGCCAGACAACAATGCATGCGTAACGAAAGCTTTAACCTGCCTAGCTCCTTTTTTAAACAACAACTCAACAGCTTTTGAAAGCGTGCCTCCAGTGTCTAAGATGTCATCAACAATGATAGCTGTCTTGCCGTCAACAAACCCTGTGATGTCTAAAGCCCTAGCCACGTTAGGCTCAGGCCTAGACTTGTAAATAATTGCAAAGTCTGCTGCTTGGACATGGTTTTTAATGTACAAAGCTCTCTGAACGCCACCAGCATCTGGAGCCACAATCACTAGTTGTGAAGCGTCAAAGTTTTCATTTATAAACCTTGCAAACACTGGAAGCGCTGTTAAGTTGTCAAAAGACTTGACAACTGCTTGGATCTGGCTTGAATGCAAATCCATTGTTACTAAACGCTCAGCTCCAGCGATTGTTAACGTTTCAGCAATCATTGCAGCTGTTATTGGTTCTCCACGCTTGGTTTTACGATCCTGTCTAGAACCCCAGTAAAAAGGCAACACTGCTGTAATGCTGTTAGCACTGTTACGCTTAATAGCGTCTAGCAACACAAGCATTTCATAATGCCTTAAAGGTATTGGCGGCTGGTAAGTAGCTATTGCGAAAGCGTCCTTGCCGCGCAAGCTTTGAGTGATGCGCCTGTAAACATCACTATCAGCAAAGGTTTTAAACTCTACAACACTGTCATCAATGCTTAAAAGCTTTGCAATGCGACTAGCAAAAAACATGTTTTCAGTGCTTGAAGCAATCACCAAATTGTTAGACTTGTTGTTCATGCAAACACCTACAATTTTTTGTTTTTAAAAATATTTAAACACGTTTTTTAAGTGTAATAATCATCAATGATTTTAAATTTTTTTGTTTTTAAAAACTTTACCCATAACAACTAAAGCTTAACCAGCAACAAGTTCTAAAAACACTTCAACATCCCTCTTCACTAATTCCCAGTTTGGACGCTTGTTTAAAGGTATGTAATTGTTAAACTTTCTAAGCTGCTTCCAATCAACGCGTTTAACCTTTGCTAACAGCTTAGAAACCCAGTCTTGGTCAAGGCTTTCAATAAGGCTGAGCAACTTAATCTCGCGTTTTAAAACCTTGACGTTTAACCTATGCATGGAATGCCACAAGTCATAAAAGTCTTTACCCTCAACCCTCCTAGCCATGGCTAGCATCTTCCTAGCTATTAATCCTTCCAACTTGAAAGTTCTAACACCAGTTATTGCGTTACCAGTTAAGAACACTGCAGTGCCTTGAACAGTCCTAACCTTCCGTGAAGGTTTTATGTTCACGTCAATCCTGATCTTGTCTTGCTTATCATAAACCTTGTAAACAGCTTCAAACCTAACATTCCTTTTGAAAACGAAAGGACCTTTAATCGTGAATCCTTCAATGCTTGGAATGCTCAACTTTCGCGATCCATAAACTTCAAAGTCTAAGTCTTCAGAAAACCTTTCCTCTCCTTGGAGGTATATCTTGTTTATAGCTGTACCCCCGACTAGTGGGTGTTTAAAACCAGTTGTTAAGAGTTTTGACAACAATTCATAAATCTTGAACTCTTTAATAGTGAAGTCTAAGGGTAGGCCTATCTTTAAAGCTAATTCTTTAAAATCCATGACAAGCACCTCCACTGCTTTGCAATTGTTTGAACTTTTGATTCAATCCTTGGATTTTTGAATAATTCATAATATTTTAAAAACTCTGCCTTTTCATTTCTGGAAAGTTTTGCATTTTTAAAAATAGTTTTCAACCTTTCATTAGGGAATAGGTTTTCAAACCATAGCAAGTCAAACAATGTTTTAGCCTTTGTTGAAACAATGTAGCTTTTAAACATTGTTGAACCTGTAAACCTTTGCTTTATAGCTATTGCTTTAAACTCTGTATCGTTAATTCTTATGTTTTTAGAAACATTTTTTGTTAACACGTAAACAGTGTATGGGTATTCGTCAATCCAGTTATAAATATATGCTGCAGTGTCTAAGCCTAGATAGCCTTTAAACATTGTTGTTGCTAGTTTAAACTTGTCAAGCGTTTCTAAAGGTGTTGTAGAATAAACTCCTTTTTTAATCTTGAACAATAATTTTTCGTTTAAAAGTGTTTTCACAGCGTATTTCAACCATCGCTTGTTAAAGCCTAGGCTTAGCAATTCTTGAAACGTGACAATTTCAGGCTTTGCTTTTAAAATCATTTTTCTAAACTCGCTAATCCTTGTCATGAGAAAGTACATTTTTTCTGTACTTTTAAAGTTTTTGCATTAACGCGAAGCATAAAAAACAGCAATACCAACGCCCGGGGTGGGATTCGAACCCACACATCCTTATGGATAGCTGGTCTCGAGCCAGCCGCCCTACCTGGTTAGGCGACCCGGGCTTAAAGCTTAACACTACAAGTGTAAAAGCAAGTCTCTCAATTCTTGAACATGCACATATGCAAGGCTTGCTTTACTGCTTGAATCATCCCTGCTTGAATTATACAAGTATTGCTTTATAAAACTTAAAAATGCTTGCTTTTCGCTAAGCAATGATTCTGGCAAGTTCTCATCAAAAACAGTGCTCGCATTCCAAGCATGCTTAACAATAAACATTTTAAGATTTGCAAACCCTGGCAATGCTTGCAAGTACTGCGTTATCACTGTAGGGAAATCTTCTAAAACAACAACGCTTTCAAAGCCTTGATCAACGCCTTTAAAAGCTGGCAGTCTTAACAATAATTCAGTATTCTTTGCGTGCCATTGTTTTAAATCTTCAACACTGAAATCCTTGCCAACGATTTGATTGTAATAAGACCTGTAATCGTAACACAAGGGTTCTTTCTCAACACTAACCCTTTGCTTTAATGTTTCAAACTCTTGCTTTGTAAGCCTGGGCTTGTAAAAATCGTTAATAATTGCTCTCAACACTGGCCCTTCATCAGCAAACATTTGCGCTAAGCAATCATCAATGTCTAGAACTACTAAGCGTTGTTTTTTCAATGCTAAATCCATTTTTAAAGCTTTTTAAATGTTTTTAAATGCTCCGGCCGGGATTTGAACCCGGGTCCCAGGCTCGAAAGGCCTGGATGCTTGACCGGACTACACCACCGGAGCTTTCAATGTTCAAGCTGGCTAAGCATAGTTTTCAGTGTTTCTAAGCGAGGGTTTCTAAACATTTTTAAATATTTTTAAAGCACCCAAATAAAATGGTTAAACACTTAAAAGCTGCTTTCGTTGATCTTGACGGAACCTTGATTTTAAAACCTACAACGTTTTTAATGTTTAAAACTGGTTTTCGCAAGGGTTTAATACCAACTCATTTTAAAAAGCAATTATTGAAGATCATGATTTTTAACAAGCTAGGCGTTTTGAATTATGTAAAGTTTTCAACGCGAGCAGTTCAAGTGTTGCAAGGCAAGACTCCTAAGTTTTTAAAAACTTGGCTTTCAATGCTAGAAGATGATTTCTCTAGCTTTTTAAACAAGAAACTTGTTTCCAAGCTGAAACAATTGAAAAAGCAAGGATTTCTAATCATCCTAGCCACGAATGAACCTTTTGAAATAGCAAGCATTGCTGACAAGCTTTGCAAGCCTTTAGGCTTAACATTTAACGCTTTTTTGTGTAACAAGTTAGAGTTAAAAAATAATCGTTTCACTGGAAGGATTTTAAATTATTACAACCAGCCATGGATTGCAGAGGACAACAAAGCAAGGGTTATTGAACGCTTCGCTTTTGAAAAAAACATTGACTTGCAAAAAAGTTTTGCATTCACTGACAGTTTTAGAGATGTTTACATTTTAAAAATTGTTGGCAACCCAGTTGTTGTCAATCCTGATTTTAGGCTTTGGCTTTACGCAAAGCTTAAAGGTTGGGAAATGCTTTAATTTTAAATCTTTAATTTAAATCATAGCCCCGGGCGGATTCGAACCGCCGTCTCGAGGGCCAGAGCCTCGCATGCTTGGCCTCTACACCACGGGGCTTTACAATGCTTGACAAGTATTTCAAGCAATCGTATTTTAAACAATCATTTCAAATATTTAAACTTGGGTTTTTAAACTTCTAAAACAAGGCCTTCAGGACCAGGGTTAACAATCACAGATTTTTTAATCTTATCCCTGACTAGAAAGTTTTCATGCAAGTGCCCAGTAATCACCAGGCTAGGCATTGCTTGCTCAATAACCTTGCGCACAGTTACATTGCCAACATGTTCTCCTTGAACAATGTCTAGCTTTGTAAAAGCTGGCGGTTCATGCGTTACGAAAACGCTTGGCTTGTTCTTCAAAGCATTAACAGCTTTGTTAAAAACTTTTTCCAAGCTGGGGCTCTCCCTTGAAAAACCTCCACCGCCATGACCATAAAACGTTACTGCTTCACCGTTAACAGTTCTAAACACTAATGCTTTGTGATGCAAGCACTGAATGTTTTCCAAACCCTTCATTGCATTTTTTAATTCTTGCAATGTTTCATGATTTCCATGAATTACAAACACTGGCTTTCCCAACTTGTTAAGACTTTTAAAAACGTTTCTCAATCCAGAACCCCAAACACTGAAATCTCCAGCTCCAACAATTAATTCAACACCTTCAAGTTCTGCTTTCAATACAAGCTTTTTAAAATATTCAACCTCACTGTGCAAGTCTACAAACGCTAAAAACTTCATCATGAAAAGGTTTTTCAAGCTTGTTTTAAAATCTTGCGATAAGCAATGTAGGAATAAACAACGCTTATGGCTGCAACAGTTAGTGTTAGAACAACAACTGTTAAGAAAACATGTTTTGAAAAGCAAGGGTTTAACAACGGGAGCATTGACAGAATTATGAACAAGAATGCTAAGCCTTGAAAACATCTGCCAACAAACCTGTTAGTCTTAAACCAAACCTTGTCATTGCTCAAAGTCCAAGGCGTGCGCACACCTACAAACCAGTTCTGCTTTACATGTTGCAAGAACAAGCCAGTAATGAAAAACAAAGCTGAAACACCTAACAACACAAACACTGAAATGCTAACCTTGAAACCAGCATTCCATAATATTACTAAGCATTGAATGTAAAACAAAAACGCTAACAAGGCAAGCACTAACACGTTGTAATACTTTTCAAACCTTGCAAAGTTCTTGCTTAAAGGATCAATAAAAGGAATTATTGAGAACAAGAATGTTAAAAACAGGATTGTGAACGGTGTTAAGAACAACCATTCCTTGCTAGCAAGCCTGTCTGGAAAGCCAGAAGCATTCCAATGCATAACAATCTTTGAAGGCAAGGCATTGTAAAACACTGCAGTTATTACAAAGCATAATAACGCAATGCTAAGCCAGTTTAGCAAGTTTTGAATTCTCATCATAAACATTTCTCTTTAAGCGTTAAAACCCTGCTTCTTCTAAAAACTTGGAAGCATACCTTGAGAATTCTTTCTCCTCAATAACTTTGTGTTTTAAAACCTCTCTAGACAACTTGTCAAGAGCTACTTGCAATGTTAGTAAAGCGCCATAACCTTCATGCTTTGCTATAAACACTCTTGTAGGCGTGTAAAACTTCAACCTGATCTGGAATAACTGCGCGTTTTTATCTTTGTGATATCTTAACGCTTTGAAATGCGCTGTCAAGCTGCAAGGTTCAAACATTCTAGAATACTTTTCCATAAATCTTTGCAAGTCTTTATTAATAATGTTTTTTTCAAAGGTTTCAACCTTGTCATAGTCTCCAATAACCATTACAGGTTTTTCTTCAAACTTTAAAGTAGCAATTCTTAACAACAAGTCATGCCTAGTGATGATGCCAACAACAACGCCTTGATTAACAACTACAACGCTTGAAATATTGTTTTCAAGCATTAGGTTTACAGCTTTTGAAACCTTGTCGTTAGGGTTTACAGTGATTACTTGTTTTGACATCACACTACTGACTGGCAGTTTTAACAAGTGCTTCTTCTCTCCAGATACCTCGCCAACTCTAGGCTTTTCCTCTGGATGTAACAATTTTTCAACAATGTCTTTAACTGAAACAATGCCTAATAATTCATTGTTTTCAATGATTGGTAAGTGTGCAATGTTGTGCTCTCTCATAACGCTTATAACAAAACCTATTGGTGTGTCAGGTTTTTCAACAACAATGCCAGAAGTCATTAATTGCGAACAGTTAATGCTTTCAAAAACAGGGATTACAGCTTTTAATAATGATTCTTCACTAACAATTTTTTTAGAACCCTCAACAACTAACGCTTTAACATTACTATTAACCATCTCTCTAGCGATGTCTACAACGCTAGCGTCTTCATGAATTCTAGCAACAGGCTTCATTAATGTTTTAAGCTTTGTCTGTAAAGGTAGCTTTGACTTTAAAACAGTTTTCTGCTCTACAACGCCTACAATGTTTTCTTCATCGTCAATGATAAAAACGCTGCGCACGCCTTTATTGAACAATGGTAGCACTTTAGCAATTGTTTGTTCTTGATGCAACACTACAGGTTCCTCCCAGAGCTGGGAAGCTTTCAAAACTTCAAGGTCTTGAAGGTTTAAACCTTTGCTCATAAACCATTGGTTTCGCGCATTGTTTTTAAATTTTATTAAAAACAAGTTGTTAAAAGCATTCTATGGAAACGTTTTTAAACGTTTAATGTTTTTAAACAAGCAATGCCAGACTTGTTGAAAGACAAGGTTTACAATTTTGTAAAGCTTAAAGGCTTGGTAATACCTTTAGATGTGAAGAAAGCTTTCAATCTAGAATTGTTAATAGCTTCTGCAGTGCTTTCAGAACTCGTTAGTGATGGAAAGCTTAAAACCACGTTTTTAAAATATGGAGGCACGCCTTTCTATTACGTTACTGGGCGAGAAGAATTACTTGTTAATCTTAAAAAACACTTGAATGAAAAAGACAAACAAGTTTTTGAATTGTTACAGTTAAAAAAGGTTTTACGCGACAAAGACTTAACACCTTTACAAAGAGTTGCTCTCCGCAATTTGAAAGACTTTGCAAAACCCTTAACTGTTAAAACACCTGACAGTGAAGAAGTTTGGTGGCGATGGTTTTTAACGCCTGAAGAACAAGCTTTAACAATGATAAAAACGTTTTTTGAAAGCCAACATCAAGACCGACATCAAGAACAAGCACAGCAAAGACAAGTAAAGCTGCAACAAGAACAAGAACTTTTACCTAGTGAAAAAACAACAACTCCGATGGTAAAGCCTGTGCAGCAAAGCTTGGTTGAGAAGAAACAATTAACAATGCAACGGCAAGTTAAGAAGCAAAAAAAGCACAGGTTGTCAAAGCAAGAATTGTTAGCGAAAGCAAGGCAATACTTTAACAAGAAAAACTTGAAAGTACAAACATTGATAAATGCTTCCAAATCGCAAGCAGATTTCATTGTTCAAGCAAGTTCAAACATTGGACCAGTAAATGTTTACTGCAGGTTTAAACATAAAAAAATTATTACAGACGCAGATCTTGCTTCATTAATCATTACTGCCCAGTCTAAAAACTTGCCAGCATTACTTGTTACGAACGGTGTTTTAACAAAGAAAGCTTCTGCAATGCTTAAAAACAAGTTTGAAAACTTGAAAGTTGACAATTTCTAATAATTTTTTAACTTTATTTTTTAATGATTTTAATAATTCGTGGTTTGTTGAAAATTTTCTGGTTGGCATTGAGAAATGGTTTTAAAGCTTTAAAATCGTTCTTGATTGTGATTAAAAAGCTTTGTTTAACTATGTTGGGGGTGGTGTTCTATGGAGTTAAGCCCTAAAAAGGTTGAACAGTTAAACAAGCAACCAATTGTTGAAACAGTGATTGCTAGGAGTGAAGATGGCAAGTGGTTAGTGCACAAAACAATTATTACAGATATCAAGCCAGTTACGTATTATGAAAAAGTTTTGAACAAGGATTAAAGAAAGGAATAAAGGAAATGACAAGAAATAATACGGATGTTAAAACAATGCTTTTTTGTTGTGTATTTTTAGCTTTTTTTATTTATTTTTTATTTTTTTATTGGTTTTCACAAGCTTCAATGCTTTTGCTTTTTTAAATACTTGTCCCATAATTCAAGAACATGGTTTTTACCATATTTTTTAACATTCAAATCGTTTAAAAGTTTTTTATACTCTGGCGTTGTGTCAAATC
>JAGGZX010000035.1 GCA_021161785.1 Candidatus Woesearchaeota archaeon
CACCTACGGACTCTTAATAACACCCCTAAACCCAACATACAAGTGGATAGAACAAACAGTGCCAATACTAGCATCAACACTAGACCTGCTAATGGTAGCAGCAGCAGTAATACTAGTGATGTGCCTATGGAAAATGATCTTCGGCACAGGAAAGGGTGAAAACCCCCCTCAACCACCCCCTGATTGTAAGGGAGTTATTGAAGTGTTTGTTGTTGATGAAAATTCTAGGAGGCCCATCCATGGGGCTAGGGTTTGGCTGTCTGGAACTTCGCGCAACATTCAAGGAGTGACTAACAATCAAGGATTTGTAAGGTTGGAGTATGTTCCTTGCTCTAGGCAGATCATTGTTTTCGCAAGCGCTCCGGGTTATAATGATGGAAGGCACACAGACCGTGGTGGTAGTCCTTCACAGCCCATAGAACTAGAGGATAACGACGTTGTCCAAGCAGTTGTTGTTTTAAAACCTAAGAAACAGTCTTGTAAAGGCAGGATTGTTGTAGACGTGTTTGACAATGAGACAAAACAGGCAGTGGCTAATGCTAATGTTTGGTTGGAAGGAACGTCAACGCAACACTTTGGAAAGACTGACAGGCATGGCAGGGTTGTTTTTGACGGTGTTGCTTGTTCTAAAAACATTATAGCAAAAGCTATCGCTCCTGGTTATGATGAGGGTAAGCACACAGATCCTGGTGGGCATCCAGGACATCCTATAACGTTGAGGAATAACAGTTCTGAACACGCTAGAGTGCCTTTGAAGAGAAGGGTTAACCCTCCACCGCCTAATTGTTTTGGAACTGTTAAAGGCGTTGTCGTTGATAAAACATCTGGAAAGCCAATACCTAAAGCAGAGGTTACCTTGATAAACACTAGGAATGCTAGGCAAAGAATTGTTTTGAACCCAGCCATTACTGATAGCAAGGGTAGATTCCAATTTGACAAGGTGCCTTGCAACGTGAAAATGATTGCTCACGCTGAAGCGCAAGGTTACAACCCTGGAACCCATTTAGATCCTAAAGGAAATCCAAAGCATGAGTTAGAAATAACGCGTAAGGGTCAAGTAATAGACGATGTTGTGGTTCCTTTAGAGCCAGCTAAGAAGAAGGGCATTATAGAAGGTTTTGTTTTAGACAGGGATGGAAACCCTATAGGTGGTGCAGAGGTTGGTTTGAGCATTGATTTGAGAAGGGCGAGATGTATTTCTAGGAAGAGGGATGGCTATTTTAAGATTGATGACGCGCCTTTAAATCAAGACCTTATCGTATGGGCTAGGAAAGGAGGGGTTATGGGAAATCACACGTTGATACCTAGAGGTCATGCTGGGACTACGCCTCAAGGATACATGCAGTGTGATAACTTGTCTTGGAATAGGTATGAACCTATATTTTTAACTG
This sequence comes from Candidatus Woesearchaeota archaeon, assembly GCA_021161785.1. Classification (GTDB taxonomy): domain Archaea; phylum Nanobdellota; class Nanobdellia; order Woesearchaeales; family JAGGZC01; genus JAGGZX01. The sequence continues at coordinate 1,392 of JAGGZX010000035.1, forward strand.
CGAAGTGTAATCACAGGATTAACGTTGTTGTGCCAATCGTGTGTGTTGGAACAATAAGAGTTAAAGTTATAGACAAGGAGAGTAAACAATCAATACATGGAGCTGTTGTTGAATTGGTGGACAATTCTGGAAGCATAAAATATCAAGGCGTAACGCAAGCTAATGGGGTTGTAGAGTTCAAAAACGTTGTTTGTGACAGCAGTGTTGAATATCTTGCAACAGCAAGTGCTGCTGGTTATAAGCCTGGCAAACACACTGACGACAGGGGAAGTCCTAAACACTTGTTAAAAATAACTAAGCCTAAAGAGATCGTTGATGCAATTATTGCTTTAGAAAGAAAGGAGAGTTTACCGCCAGGAACGGGTATTACACAAACCCAGACTCAAACCCAAACACAATCCCAAAGCCAACAAATCGGCGACATAATGATAGAGAATATAATAAATGTAATAAATGAAAGTGCAAACGCAGGAATAACTCAAACCGGTGCAAAAGATCCTTGTAATATGATAAAAGCCTTAGGAAACCAAATATTAAAGGGGGAACTTGTTGAAAAAAAGGAGCCTCCTTCTAATTTTACATTTTATCTTAGATATATAGAGGGGGGGTGGTTTATCACGGATGCTGAGAGTATAAAAGAAATAATAGAGAGCATGTGGTTAATTCTAAAAATATTTAAAAACTGTTCACCTGAGGGGATTAATAAAGTAAAAGAGTATCTAATAGCTACAGAGAGTCTGCTAGAAGAATATAAAAAATATTATAACAACCCAAGAGATGTAGCGAATAGAATTATTGCAAGATATAACACCTTAGCTGACATCCTAGAGAGTATTGGTTATAAGAAGAAAAATATAAGAAAGCACTTCGAAAACACCATAGATAATGCAATTATTAGGGAGCCCAAGGTACAGCAAGCAAAAACTCAGTTTGATAATGCTTTAACTGAATTAAAAGATGTTCATAAGAGAATCTTGACAAATCTTAAAATTGCAAGAAATGGTTTAGTACAGATCTGCAATGCTTGCTTGCCTAAAGAATATAGAAAGAATAGAAAGAAATAAAAGCTAAAATTCCAGCGGGCTTTTCACTTTTTTTATTCTTTCTTGGGTTATGTGTGTATAGATCTGTGTGGTTTGTAAATTGCTATGACCTAGTAGTTCTTGGATTGTTCTTATGTCTGTGCCTTTTTCTAGTAAGTGCGTTGCAAAGCTATGTCTTAATGTGTGCGGTGTGACTTTTTTGTTAATGTTTGCTTGTCTTGCAATGTTTGAGACTATTTTTCTTATAGCTCTTGTTGTTATTGGCTTCCCGTTTTTTTCAAACAAGTATTGTTTTGGTTTTTGTTTTTCAATGTATTTTATTATTTTCTTTGCTGTTGTTTTTGATATTATGAACAATCTGTCTTTCGCTCCTTTCCCTGATCTCACAATGCCTGTGTTGTTTTTTAAGTCTAGGTCTTGGATTTTTAGTTTTGCTACTTCGCTAGCTCTTAGGCCTGAGCCATAGAGGAGTTCCAAAATTAATCTGTGCTTAAAATTTTTTGTTTTTGCTAACATGTTTTCAATCTCATATTTTGTTAGCACTGCTGGTAATTTTTTAGCAGTTTTTATAGGCTTCACATCCAAAGTTTTACCTAAAAAATCAAACAAAAACTTTAAAGCAGATCTCACAACAACAATGCTAGAAGCATCACAAGTATCTAGCTTCTTAGCAATAAATGATTTTGCATTGCTAGTGTTAACATCATCTAAAGATTGCAAATCAGTTAAAAATTCTTTCCAGTAAACCTTGTACTGGTTAATAGTTAATATTGAATAACCCCTAATTCTTGCTTCATTAGCAAGGTTTTCAATCAATTCTTGCTTGTTAAACATGGTTTAAACCTCTTTTTTCAAATTTGAATTCAAAAAGTTCCTATAAGGCACATTATGGGAACTTTAATGATAAATTGCAAAACCCATATAAAAAAGTTTCGCATGCAAAAGCAAAACCCTGGCAAAGCTAAAACATGCCAAACAGATCAACTAAACCATAGCATTGAAAAGCATTAATAAACACAAAAAAAATGCTGGTTTAAATATTTTTGTTTTTGCTAAAAAATATTTGTCAGGAAAACTAACAAATTTTGATAATAAATTTTTAGCAAAACCATTAAATTTTTAAATAAAAACCGTGTAAGACAAATTCAAAATATTAATAGCAATGCTTAAAAA
>JAGGZX010000061.1 GCA_021161785.1 Candidatus Woesearchaeota archaeon
ATATGTTGCTTTCAAGAATTCTGAAAACTAAGCATTCAATTTTTAGAAACTGAAGATTGTTCAATTTTTTGTAAACTGTTTTGAAAGATTTACAACTGGGCCTGCCCGGATTTGAACCGGGGACCTCTACCTCGTAAGGGTAGCGTCATAGCCACTAGACCACAGGCCCGTGCGCCAGCCGGGATTCGAACCCGGATCCCCACCGTGGCAGGGTGGCGTCCTGCCATTAGACTACTGGCGCTTAATTGTTGAAAGAAATTTAAATCCTATTTTAAGTTTTTTCTTTTTTAGGAGGTTTGATTTTTATTTCATCAAACGGTTTTTCTTGTTCTAGAAAAATTTTTTGTTCAGAATCTAAATATAGTAAGGGCATGTAAGTGTAAATCACTTCTTCTTTCTTCATGCTAGGAACTAATTGCTTGAACGTTATTCCAGTCTTGTGTTTTTTAAACAATTTCTTTATGCTAGCGTAAACCTTTTTTATTAACTCAGTGATTTCCAACCTTTTTGAAGGTTTTGGAGGTTGCACAACAATCTTTCTCTTCCTAGCAATGCGCCTAGCTTCAACTTCTAAAGCTTTTTCAAGAGCTTTGATCAAGTCTTGCACTGAAACTTTGCGCTTCCTTAACCTTGGAATTCTAGGAATTATCACTGGCTTTTCATCTTGATTTTGAATTAAAGGTTTCTGTTCTTGTTCAAAGTCTTCAGGTTCTTCCCATTGCTGCCCTGTAATGATCTCGTCTAGCCATGCAATGTCTTCTTTTAACAAGTTCTTGCTTTGAATTCTTAACAGTATAGCGCTTGCTAGAACAATTTTTGCTGGAATACGAAAATCCATCTGCTTCATAGTTTTTAGCAATTCTATAAATCTTTTAGCAATGACAGAAACATCTATATCCCATGGATCCATGCCTTCCTGCTTTATCAAAGCATAAATCATGCTCTGCCAAGTGATTTCATCCTGCTCAAACAACAAATCCATAATCCTAGCGTGAGCATCTCCCGAACTAGTTTTAAAACCAGGCATAAGCATTAAAAAACAATGACTCTTATAAAAAAGTTTTGATTGCAAAAAAACAAAAACAGAAAGTTGTTAATCCTAAAAATTTTTTAAAGCTATACTAAAGCTTTTACATTACCACATTACCACCAACTGTAAGAGAATAATTTGTCAAGATTGAAAACACAGCATAATTAAAGCATAAAAACAATAAAAGCATGAAAACTTGAAACTTGAAAATGTTTTTCTCAAAACTAATTGTTAAAAACCATGAAAGCATGAAAAATGACACTAAAAAGCTTATATGAAACAATTGGAAAACAATGAAGAAAGCATTAAGAAAGTCTTTAAGGTCTTTAATATCAAGATCTACTTGTGCATTGTCATCTAGATCTTCCACAGCAAAAATAGCTGGTGGCAAGATCAAGCGTTCAGGAAACCCTTTAGAAAAAAGTATTTTCTTAACTATAAAGCCACGTTTAAAAGAATAGCCTTTGATATAAAAAATGTTTATGAAAAAGAACAAAGCAATCATTACAAAAACAAATGTTTTCAAAGTTTTAAAAAAATATTCTTTAAATGTTTCAGTGTTTAACAAGTTAGTCTTAAACCCGATCTTGTAAAAAAACTTTGTTACAATCACTGATGAAAAGATTGGGAGAAATATGAATAACAAGTAAATAATTATAACTAAACCCTGTGGAAACATATAGGGGTTGAAAATTTTATAATACTCCCTTACGTGTAGAAATGAAAAGCTTGTTATAAGGTTTGCAATAAAGAAACTTGCAATTATAAAAACGCGCAACCAATGATTTAACTGTTTTGCTTGGAATTCTTGCTTGACAACAGACACAGAGTTTAACGCTTTAGAAAACTGGAAAGACAACACGCAACCCAAAGCATAAGAAGCAATGATTAGCAATTCATAGTCCGAAAAGCTTGAAAACTTTGCGTTTGTAAAAATTACTAACAATCCAAAAACAGCTGCTAGAAACAAATATGTTGGCATAAACATTAATAATTTGAAACGTGAAGGCTTGAAAATCTCAAATAGGGACAAGTGTTTGCGCTTAGAAAAGATTAAAGAAGCTAACACAGCAATGAGTAATAAAGCTAATGAAAACACAATGTTTTGAATGCTTAATCCTTGATCAAGCAAAGGCGAAGCCATGATCATCGCGCTTTTTAACCTGCAATGCTTTCAAAAAACCAATTTAGCAACACAGAGGTTGCAATGTAATTAATGCAAAAAAACAAAAGCAACACAATGGATTGAAACTTGAAAGTTTTAACATCGCGAGCAACAGTTAAAAACCAGACTAATAGGAAAAAGCTTATAAGAATGAAAAGAGGTGTTAACACTAAAAGAGAGAATAAAACAAGAGATACAAGACTATCCGAAGATGAATCGCTATGGTGCCTATCTTGATTGAGTAGTAAGAAGCGATATTCATAATAAGTAAGCACAGAAGGTGGGAATATTATGGAATCACCACCAGGAGTAGTACTTGTTCTAAGTAAAGGTAAGGGGTTGCGAAAAATAACTCTTAAGCCTGTGCGGTTAAAATAGAAAAAGTTTGTAACAAAAAACAAGACAACTAACAACAATGCAAGAGTTTTTAAAGATTTTAAAAAGGAATCATGAAAACTTTTGGTGCTTAACAACCCAGTTTTTAGAGCTAATTTGTAAAAGAAAACAGTAGCTACAAGAGGATATGCAAGGGTTATAAAAAGTAGTAGAGATAAATCATCTAATCTCGTTGATAAAAGACTGAAAAAGTATCTTTGAAGGTATAGTGGAGGAAAACTCAATATGAAATTTGAAATAAAGAAAGTAATAATTAGCAATGCTTGCAACCAAGACTTTAAAGGCTTAGCATTAAACTTTTGCCTAACAACACTTGAGCTAGATAAAGCTTTAGCGAAAGGAAGAGAAACAACGCAAGCAAAAAGGTAAGAGATGATAAGTAACAACCAAAAATTTAAGGCAGAACTAGGGTGTGTGTTCATAAGCAGGGAATATAATAGTAGAACAGAAGTAAAGAAGATGTAAGAAAAAATAAAAACAAATAACTTTAAAAGCGAAGGCTTTAAAACATGCAACAATGACGAACCTTTACGCTTAGAATAAAACCAAACCAAATAAAAACTAACAACCAGCAAAGAAACAGGAAAAACAAACTCTTTAACAAGAGTTTCAACCATTATTGTCACCGATACAGCATGCTAATGGTTTTGTTTATTGTATGCCTGAAAAAGCTTTAAAAAACCTATTTAACCATGTGGACCCTGCAATATAAGTAATGCACATAAATAAGAGTAATATAACGGATTGAAGTTTGAAAATCTTAACCTTGCGGGTAAGAGTAAGAAACCATATCAACACAAAAAAAGTTGTTAAAAAAGAAAGATTAATGATTGATTGAAAAAGGAGATATAAGGAACTTGTAGCGTCGAAATATAAATAACTAATATCGTCATCAGCAAGGGGTGACAAATATAAGTAATAAGCTGTACTGAAAGGTATTGGCGGAAGCATTATAGAATATTTATAGTCTCTGCTAAAATAAGGAAACTTAAAATAGAAAAAGTTTGTGACAAAAAACAACACAACCATTAACAACACGAAATTCTTTAAAGATTTAGAGAATAAATCATGAAAA
>JAGGZX010000043.1 GCA_021161785.1 Candidatus Woesearchaeota archaeon
GGAACGCTTGCACAGCAAAAACTTGGAAAGCAGTAAACAATCCAAGCACTCTAGCAAATCAAACATTAGGGGACATGAACACATACCTTTTTCTGTTAAGAAAAGACATTTGCTTATTGAACAACGCTTAGGCGTTCAAGACACAAAACTTGTTTATGAGTTCGCTAAGAAGATAAAGCAAGAGCTTGGAGATTTTATAAAAGCAATCATACTGTTCGGCAGTTATGCTAGGAACATACAATCTCAAACATTGACAAAGCAAAGCGATAAAACAAGCGAGAAAATTAACGACATTGACATCTTAATCATAATAGACGACATAAACTTTGCAATAACGAAAGAACTTGCTGAAGCTTATCGCTTGCTAGTGGAGAAAACCATTGCCCAAGTCTCGCAAAAATTGCATGTGACAACGTTTAGGTTTACAAGCTTCTGGGAGTATGTAAGGGTTTCAGACCCTGTAGCTGTTAACATTTTAAGAGACGGCATACCCATCTTTGACATAGGATTTTTTGAACCTTTACAAATCTTGTTATATCAAGGAAGGATCAGGCCTAGCGTTGAAGCAATCTATGCTTACTACAACAGAGCTCCTAGGAGTTTGCAAAGGGGTAAGGATTACTTGTTAATGGCTGTTATTGAGTTGTACTGGGCTGTCATGGATTCTGCTCACGCAGTGCTTATGAAGTTTGGAGAAGTACCTCCAAGCCCTGAACACGTTGCTAGCATTATGAAACAACGCCTTGTTAAAGAATCATTAATCTCAAAGCAAGACGTGTTAATCGTTGAAAACTTTTATAAACTCATGAAGCAGATAACCACGAAGCAGAAAACATTTATCACTGGCAGAGAGTTTGACAAGTTGCTAAGCCAAGCACAAAGCTTTGTTGATAAAATGAAAAAATTTTTATATTGAAAACCTAAAAAAGGTTTTTAGGTGTTGCAATGAAGACTTCCAAGTCAAGCAAGGTTTTAATTAAAACAATTTTACCAACCATTTATATTGCAACCATCTTCGCGGTTTTAATATTAATCTTAAGCGTCATGCTTTCAAAACAAATCATTGCTGAACCTGTTGCTAGCAGTCCAGGACCTAGCGATTCTGGAAGCGTGAGTTTTGGAGAACGAAGAACTTCTAACGGAACCATATCAAATCAAGAGCAACAACCAAGCTCTTGCCATGGAGCAATTATTTGCGGACAGACACATGCTTGCGGCAACAACACAGATGCTGTGTGCCCAATATACTTTGGAGCTGACTGCAGCTTTGCAACTTTGAACGATCCATGCCTAGACACTGACTGTTACGGCTTGCTCTACGGACATGTTTTTGACAGTCAAGGCAACCCTCTTGAAGACGCAACAGTTCACGTAATAACGCACAACGGGGTTGTTATTCAAGACGCAACAACGAACGCTTCAGGCTATTACGAACTACCAGTCTTTATGGACAGTTTTTTCTACTCGTACATCACTGCTTACGCAGAAGCTCAAGGTTATGATCCAGAGTACAAAACGTTATACTTCTTCGTCATAGGTTCCAACCAGTCGCAAAACTTTTCACTCATCAACGGTTCTTGCACTGTTCAATGCACGAACTGGCAAGGCTTGTGCACGCCTAGCTGTGAAGGCTACACTCAAGGTGATGATTCCTGCCACTTTTGCGATGAAAGAGCAATGCTTGTCTGTGCTGGAAAGCCTTTAGGCAGTTATGCAGTTTATAGCATTAGTGAAAACAACATGAAAATTGTTCAATGCTGCGAGGGTTGCGCTCAAAACGTTACAACACTACCTTTAAACATTCAAACACCTTTCAAACACATTGCTAGAGCAGAAGTTACAGCTTTGTACAACGACTTACCAGTTAAGATCACATTCATCATAGGTTCAAATTAAATAGTTATTTAAGGGTTTTTAAACCAAAAATTTTCAAATAAAATTTTTATCAATATAACAGGTTTTAAAATGCGTTTCATGCTCACCAAGAAAGCTTACTTTTTCATTATAGACGCGTTAATCGCTTCTCTAATACTAGCAGCTTTGATAATGGCATTGTTCAAGGTTGGCGTGAAGCAAAGCATAGAACAACCAACAATGCAGCAAAGAGTGTTTGACATTGAACACTTTTTAATGAGCACAAAAGTTAAGCAAATATCCCAAGTATTACTACCAAGTATGGTAGATCCTTCTTCAAAGCTTTGGCATTACTCTCTAGCACAGTACTATGCCCACTTTTTGCTACAAAACAATTTTACTGACCAAGCAATACAAAACGTTTCACAATCTTTAAACTCTGTGCTAAGCACAAGCCTTTCAGGGTTAAACATTAACATCTCCATAAACAACACGCAAGTCTTGTTTCAAGGATCTACCAATTTTGAATTGGCAGACAATGTTTTCAAATCAAGCTCTGTAGTGGTTTTAGAGTTTAACAACTCTTTACATGTACTGCCTTTTTCCATACTTGCTTGGAGGTGAACTCGTGTTTAACATTGCAAGTTCAAAACATGGCATTGCTTTCACAATGGTTGTTAGCTTGCTAGCAGTCATTGTTTTCATAACTGTGTTGTTCTCTCACAAGCCTGAACAATTACAAAAAACCAGTGTTGAAGAAGTTCAAGCAAGGCATTACAACAATTTTTTCAAACAAGCATGGAACTTGCTTGGAGACGCGTTAGTCATTGCAACTAGAAAGGCTTTGGAAAACATTACTGTAAAAATGCAAACACATGGGTATTACGTCACAGTTAGCGGGCAGTTTAATCCAGATAGAGATTTCTCTAGCGCTTTAGCTGACTGTGTTGGTTATCAATCAAAAGCAGTTTTTTATCCTAACGGAACAATAATTCTTGAAAACAATGGCTCAATTGTTTGCAATCAAGCAATACTACCATTGATCTTGAACAAAGCTTTCAATATTTCAAGCCAAAGCCTTGGCGTTGTTATTTCTTACAATGTTTCTAACTACTCCATAACCCAGCCAAGCACTTGGCGTTTAAGAATAAACGCAACGTTCCATTTGCTTGTCATAGGTAAAGGTGTTGAGTTTACCAAGGCTGGAAATATTGCTAGAGACATACCTATTGAAGGCTTGTATGATCCATTACTAGCGCCTCACAAAGTTTTAAGAAGGATTAAAAAGCATCCTTCAAGCATGAATTTTAATAATCTAAGCACTATAAACATTTCAGACTTACACGAGTTTTACAACAAGAGTTATTATAGAGCTTATTTAGGCATAAGATTTCTTGACAGGTTTATTAGTACACCCCCACTATCACCTAGAGGGATTGAAACATTTTTAAAACCTGGAGAAGGAGACATAAAACCTTTTGATGATAAGAGTTATCTTGACAGGCTTTACCTCTCAAACGCAACGTTTAATTGCTCTACAGAGCTTTACAAGATTAACTATGCAGACTTTCCAGAGCATTTCTGGCTTGACGCAACAACGCTTGCAAGGTATATCAATATTTCAAAGTATCAAGCGTTTTTTGAGCATTGTGCTTCAGGCGGCGGTAGTAATGAAACAACGCCTGGGCCTTAATGGTCATGAACCTGGAGGTAACAACAAGGGTGCTGAAGAAATCAGTAGAGATAACAACGATAACGATGGAGATGGCGGTGATGTTGAAGAATCTGAAACTGGTGATGGTCTTGTAGGCCCTTAATTGACTGTGTTGAAACATTGTAACTATCAATAAATGATGCGCAAACTTTATATATAGCTTTAGAGGTTTTATTATCATGAAAAAGGTTGTTGGCGAGATAACTGTAAAAACAGGTGTTGACAAGTTACTAGACTTGTTAAAAACAGTTGACAAGATCTCTGTCCAAGAAGCTGCTAAGCGTTTAGACGTTCCTTTGCAAACATTACAGTCATGGGTTGATTTCTTGGTTGAAGAAAACGTTATAGGCGTGGAGTATAATTTCACATCACCTTTTATTTATTTAAACAAGGCTCCTGAAGAATCTTTGAGAGAGCAACCAGTGCAGGTGAAGCATAAGAGAGCTTCTCTAAACGATTTTTATCAAGAGTTTAAACGTTTAGGCTTGGAGAAGAAGATTCCTCTAGAAAAGATTGACGAGTTTTGGAATGAGCGTTTAATGACAACGCTTGAAAATGTTAAAGATTATTTTTACAGAGAAGCGAGAAAGCGTGGTTTTAAAGAAGACGAGATTCAAAACCTTTGGAAAGAGTATAAAGCTCAGGTTTTAACAGCTGCTTAGCAAAAGTTTTTAAAAGCAAAAACAGTAAAAAAGTAAAGTAATACCTGGGTTAAGGTTTAAAGCTTGAAAGTTTTGAAAAAGAGGTGAGGCATGGACCTTGAAATGTTTTTAAAACAAGATATTAAATCATTCCTAAATCAAAAGTTTGAGGAAAGGAAAGCTAAGCTTGAAAAGCAAACCCAGGTTGAAGCTTTAGACTTCTTAACGTTTAGGAAGGATTATGAGAAAGAGTTAAAACAAGCTTTAGAGCAGAACAACTTGTTAAGAGCTAGGGATTTGTTTAAAGAAGTGCTTGACAAGTACAAAGCTGCAAGGTCAGATCCTGAGAAAGAATTGTTTTACAGGATTTTATACAACATGTACAAGGATTTGAAAGCTTACTTGCAAAAACAAGCGCAAACAAAATCTGCTGATGAATTGATAGATGAAATAGAGCGCATGGGCGTGTTCCCAGGTGTAAAGCAAGGTCCTAAAGCGTTAATGGAGCAGCCTTTAACGCAAATCTTGAACAAGTTGCTATCCCCAGTGCCTAAAAAGTTTTCTCAAGGCCTGCCTCCCAAGCCTGTGCAACCATTCATTAAAGCTGAAATACCAATCCTTGCTGAAAACGTGCAAGTGATTAAGCATCCAGAGCTTGTTAAAGAGTTAAAGAAAAAGTTTTCTAGCGCTTTGCAACAGCCTGAACAGGTTGGAGAGCAAGAAGTTAAAAACTTTGAAGAAACGTTTGAAAAAGAAATCAAGCTTGCAAACCAGGCATTGGATAACAAGCAATTAGAACAAGTTGTGAAGCATTACAGGAATGCTGTGCAAGCTTTCAAGCACTTACCAGCTGAGAAGCGCGTAAAGCTTTTCAGTAAAGGCTTGCAGGTTTACAACCGTTTTAAAGAGTTAGTGTTGAAAAACCCGCACGAAGCTAGGAAGGCTGCTCGCAAGCTTAGAGCTGAGCGTAAAGAACATGTTAAATCCAAGCAAAGGCAAGGCTTAGAAAAAACTGTTGGGAAAGAGCAAGTAAAAACGCATCATCACAAGTTAAAAACTGTTAAGAAGCACAAAAAAGCATTAGGTAAAAAACTTCAAGAACCGCACATAAAAATTGCAAAGCAGTTAATACAAGCTGCTAGAACACAAGCACACGAGCAAGAAGTTAAAACAAAACATGAACTTTGGCTTGAACAAAAACCTGAACTAGAATCTGAAGTTGAAAAATTGTATGATCAAGCAGTGATTGCTTTAAAATCTGGAGACTTTGAAAAAGCAAAGCAATTATTAACGCAAGTGCTTGAGAAAAACCCTAAGCACATAGCTGCAAAGATAAGGCTTTTGCAAATCAATGAATCTTTAGCATCATCGTTTGCGAACACTAAGGTTATTGCTTAACAACAAAATTTTAAAGCTTTTAATTAACAGTTGGAGGTTGTTAAAAATGGTTGTTGCTCAAGAACAAGGTCAAGAACAACGGAAAGATGGAAGTTTGATAAACCAATACACTATCAAGGTTGGAGAAATGCTTATAGAGGTTAACATTGTTTACAAAGAAGACGAGCCAGTGCCTTTGTATGTTGTGTCCATAGCAAACATTTCTGACGCTACAAAGCTTATCTTGGAAAAGCTTAGGCAAGAATTTGTTGCAAGGGTTGACTGGGAGCATTTGGAAAAGCTTGAACAAGAAAAAACTGATATTAAAGAAGAATTCCGCGGAGAGATTGAAAAACTGATTAGGAAATACTTTCCAGACGTGGATAAGAAAACCCGTGACTTGTTAGTGAATTATTTGCTAGAAGAAAACCTTGGACTTGGAAAGATTGACATATTGTTGAAAGACCCTGACTTGGAAGAAATCGTTGTGAACAATCACAAAGAACCAATATGGGTTTACCACCGCTATTACGGCTGGTTGAAAACAAACATTCGCATCATGACTGAATCCAGGATTAGGCATTACGCAATGATGATCGGGCGGCGCGTTGGTAAAGAAATAACATTGTTAAACCCTTTAATGGACGCTCACTTATCAACTGGTGACAGGGTTAACGCTACGCTGTACCCTATATCAACAAAGGGTAACACTATCACTATTAGAAAGTTCGCAACAGACCCTTGGACCATAACAAAATTCATTAAGATGGGAACTATTAGCTATGAAGCTGCAGCTTTGATATGGCTTGCAGTGCAGAATGAGTTGTCAATGTTGATCACTGGAGGAACTGGTAGTGGTAAGACGTCAATGTTAAACGTGATTGCAAACTTTTTACCTCCAAACCACAGGATTATAAGCATTGAAGACACTCGCGAACTAACACTGCCTAACAATTTGCACTGGGTTCCTTTAGAAACTAGACTGCCAAACCCTGAAGGTAAAGGCGGCGTCACAATGCTTGACTTGTTAGTTAACAGTCTTAGAATGCGTCCTGACAGGATTATTGTGGGAGAAATCCGTCGTAAAGAAGAAGCTGAAGTGCTTCTTGAAGCAATGCACACAGGCCATAGTGTTTACGCAACGTTGCACGCAAACAACGCTGAAGAAACAATTGTTAGGCTTACAAACCCACCTATAGGCGTTCCAAAACCAATGGTTTCAGCAATCACGTTAATAGTGGTTCAAAACCGTAACAGGCGCACAGGTAAGCGTAGAACCTTTCAAATAGCGGAAGTATTGCCGAATGGAGATCCAAAAGTTTTAATGCAGTTAAACGTTCAGAAAGACGTGTTGGAAGAAGTAGCGCCTTCAGAAGTCATGACTAAGCGTTTAAAACTATACACTGGCATGACCACTGAACAAATAAAGCAAGACCTTATTGAAAAAACGAAAATCCTTAAATGGATGGTTGCTTCAAACATTGAAGACGTTCACAGCATTGGACAAGTCATGAGCAAGTACTACATGGGCAAGTTGAAGATCAAGTAAATAAAAATCAAGTAAATCAATACACAGGTGATACTTTTGAGTTTGTGGAAGCGTTACGCTTTAAAACACCCAGAGCTTAAGGTTAAGCTTAAAAAAGCTCGCATGAATGTCAGCCCTGAAGACTATGTGAAGAAAGGGTTCATAACTGCAGTGATGTCAGCAGTGACTGTATGGCTTGTCGTGTTCTTTGCAATGATTAACAAGCCTGGAGGAAACACTTTTTGGAAGTGTTTAGGCATTTCTCTAGGGTTTGGAATCCTAGCTTACATTTTCATGTTCTGGATTTCAATGCGAAGCGTTGATGTTAAGATCAGGGAACGCGCGAGAGAGATTGACAGGGAAATCTTGTTCGCTGGGCGTTTCTTAATAGTGAAGCTTAGCAGTGGCAGGCCTTTGATTAACACGTTAATGGATGCTTCGCGAAGCTATGGCGTTGGAGCAAAGTTTTTTAGAGAAATCATGCGAGACATTGAACTAGGCAGCAGTGTTGAAAGAGCTTTAGACAGGGCTATGGAGTACAGCCCTTCAGACAAGTTTAAGAAAGTGTTGTTCCAAATCAACAACGCTTTACGCATAGGTATTGACGTTACAAGGTTTTTAACAGCAACGCTTGAAGAAATATCTCACGAGCAAATAGAAGAAATAAAGCGTTACGGTAAAAAGCTTAACAGCGTAATACTTTTTTACTTGCTATTCGGGATTGTAATACCATCCCTAGGTGTTAGCTTGATAGCAATCCTAGGCACCTTTACAGGTCTTGAAGTGAACAAAACATTTTTCATAGTGTTGTTGTTATTCGTGATCATAACCCAGTCAGCTTTCATGATAGCGTTCAGAGCTATAAGGCCGCAAGTCAATGTTTAAACCAAAACTTAGAGGTGTTTGAATGCGAGAAAGCTTTTTAGAGAGACTTGGCAAGTCATTCGTGCCTAGGCGTTTCAGGCCTAACATTAGAAAGTTTTTCGCGAAAGCAGGTTATAAAACAGTGCCTTACAAAACGTTTGGATTATTATTTTACGTAGTGCTAGCGATAACGTTAGTAACTTACATAGCATTCATTTACCCAAAGCTTTCACAACACAATGTTTTGCTAGTAGTGTTGCTAACCTTTGCTTACTGGGTTGCACTGCCATTACTCATCGTAGCAGTGTTTGGCTTCGGGTTTTACTTCATAGCAGACTTAAAAATTTACAAACGCGTAAAAGCAATGGAGAAAGCGCTGCCAGACTATCTAGACCTAGTAGTTGCTAACATGAAAGGAGGTATGAACTTTGACCAAGCGTTATGGGCTGCTATACGACCAGAATTCGGCGTTTTGGCAGAAGAAATGACTATCACATCTAAAAAAGTGTTAACAGGCACTGAAATGGAAGAAGCGTTTAAAGAACTAGCTGAAAAGTATGAAAGCCCTACAATGCGCAGAGCTTTCGAACTAATCATTGGCGAGATAGGCGTTGGAGGTAACATAATCCCAGTCATTGAACGCGTAGTGCAAGACTTGAGAGAGACTAGAGAGCTTAGAGAAGAACTAGCATCCACAACGCTAGCGTACATAATATTCATAAGCACCATAGTCATGGTGATAGCTCCAGCTCTATTCGCGCTTTCATTCCAATTAGTAAAGACAATCGTAAGCATTTCTCAAAGCCTAGGCCAAACAATGATAGCGACTGGAGGTCAAGGCTTAGGCTTCCTGTCATCTTCCAAGCTTGGAGGTGTAGACCTAAAAGCTTACAGAACGTTCAGTGTTTTAACACTAACAATCATTGCAACAACAGCAGGCATGATCACGAGCGTGATAAAAAAAGGAGAAATCAAAGGAGGATTAAAATACAGCATTCTATACATCCTAGTAGCAATCCTTGACTACCTCTTATTCGTGCAACTCTTGTCAGGACTATTCGCAAACGTGATCCCAGGCTAAAAAAGCGAAACATTTAAAAAGTTTAAACGCAAAGAATGCTTAAAACAAGCTTAATTTCAAGCAAAAAAATTTTAAAAAACATAAAAGGGAGGTGGAAATTGTGAGGTTTAAAAGATCTCAAGCTGCTTTAGAATTCCTAACAACCTATGGTTGGGCTATATTAGTTGTTTTAGTGATGATCGGTGCTTTAGCTTATTTCGGTGTTTTAAATCCTAGCAAGTTTGCTCAAGAGCGTTGTGCTGGCGGTTCCATATTCAGTTGTTCTGCAAGCGCTACCACGACTAACATTACTTTAGAGCTTACAAATCAGCTTCCTGAAAAGATTACAGTAGATACTGATAAAGACAAGTGGAGCGTAAAATTAGCTAATGGCACTTCCATAACTGTAAGTAGTGTTACTGTAAGTGGTGGAAGTGGTGTGATTCAGCCTAGTGCTCATAAAACCTTTACCATAGATACTAGCACTTTAGGTAATGCTGGTGATAAGGTGAAGATTGAGATTCAAGTTCCTTACACTAGGGGTGAGAGTAGTTTAACACAGAAAGCTACTGTTGAGGTAATAACAACTCTTGGTTAGGTTTTTTATCTAGTTTTTTCTTTTAGCTTTTTCTTGTTGTTTAGAAACTATTTTTTTAGACCTTTTTTTATTTTCTTAGTTTAGATATTTCTCTGCCGAAACATTTAAAAAGTTTAAACGCAAAGAATGCTTAAAACAAGCTTAATTTCAAGCAAAAAATTTTTTAAAAACATAAAAGGGAGGTGGTATTTGTGAGGTTTAAACGGTCTCAAGCTGCTTTAGAATTCCTAACAACCTATGGTTGGGCTATATTAGTTGTTTTAGTGATGATCGGTGCTTTAGCTTATTTCGGTGTTTTAAATCCTAGCAAGTTTGCTCAGGAGCGTTGTGCTGGCGGTTCTATATTCAGTTGCTCTGGGAACATACCTGACAATGATACAATAAATCTTGAGCTTACGAATCAGCTGCCTCAAAAAATTACTGTAGACACTGATAAAAATAAGTGGAGCGTAAAATTAGCTGATGGAAGTTCTATAAAGATTGAAAGTGACATAACACCTTCAGATGATGGTATTTTAAACTCTGGAGAGCATGAAACCTTTAAAATAGACTTAAGTGACGAAGTTGGTGATTCTGGTGATAAAGTAAAGTTAGAGATTCAAGTGCCATACACTAGAGAGGGTAGTAGTTTAACGCAGAAAGCAACTATTGAGCTAATAGCAACTGTTAATGGTTGAAATCCTTAACTTTTTTAAACTCTTTTTTCTTCCCTCTTGTTCTAAAGGTTTTGCAAAGAATTTTTTTGTTTTAAAGATTTTTTTTGCACCGGTGGTCTAATGGTTATGATACCGGCCTTCCAAGAGCTTTTTGCTTGTAGAAAGCCGGTGATCCGGGTTCGAATCCCGGCCGGTGCATTTTTTTTATTTGTAAAGCATTGAAGTGATTTCTAAACTCCAAAGCGTTGCTACTAACTCGTTAATTGTTCCTTTCTTTTTGCTTAAATTGTACACTAGCTTCACACTGGTTTTAAACCATTCAGATTCTGTGCTTATGGTTACATTGTTTTCAATGCTTTGATTTAAAAATTGTTTTTCTAATTCTCTTTCTAAGCGATTGAATTGTCTTAACTGCTCGTTTATCAGTGTTACGTGCTTGTAAGTTGCAGCGCTTACTTCTTGGTTTGTCACTGCTTTTTCTAGCTCTTCAAGTCCTGAATTGTAAACCAGTTCAATGCTTGGTCTTATTTCATAGTTTTCAGTTTTTTCAATTTGTTCAGCTTTTCGCATTGCTTTCTCATAACTTGTTGTTAAAGCTTTTAAAGACCTTGTTTTTAAATCATTACTTATTTCAGGTCTTAGCTTTTCATTTAAGGCTTTAAAACTGTAATACCTCAACCCGTAAACCAAGTTGAAAAGCGTGACTGTTCTTGTTTCAATTTCTTGTTCTAAGTATTTCGCAGTGTCTCGCAAGTTTTTCAGAACGAAATACCTTGGATCAATGCTGAACTTGTCAAAGTCTAAGTCTGGAAATATTGCAAAGAATTTTGAACCTATAAAGCTTTTGAATTCTTGCTCTGAGTTGTAAAAGAATTCTAGGCTTGCTTGATCATCGCTAAAAACTGGCATTTCAGTAACTTCTTCTGTTAGCAGTGTGTTGTTAGACTTTTTTTCAATGTATAAATCCTTGATTGTTAGCACTTCGTTATCTGTTATTTCTCCAAGGTAAACATCTATGCTTTCCAAGTCTTTTTGTTTAAGGTTTAATGCTTGCATCATGTGTTTGAACAACTCTTTCTTTACAGAATTTGAGTTTTCAAAAATTTGACTTAGCTTCACGCTCACGTCTGGCACTTCTTGAACGTCTGTGTCTAGCATTGTTGCATAAGCAAAGATTTTGAAAGCAATGCTCATGAATTCTGGCTTTTGTTTAAATATTGAGTAATGCTTATAAGCTTCTGGTATTTTTTGTTTTAACAATTTAAGATTTTCTAGGAATGCTTCTTTTTTTTCTTGCATAGTGCTAGTTCTAAATCTTAGTGTTATTTTGAATTCTTTCTCTTGGAACAAGTCCCAAAGCGTTCTTAACAATCCTTGCTCAGGACTTGCCAGGTTTAACGTGTTGTTAAAGTATTGTTCTGCTTTTTCTTCTAAGCGTTTAGCTTTTTTGCTTTGCTTAGCGTAAGCGTTTAGCAGTGGAGCCCATTCTTCGTACAGGTCTTTATAATAATCCCAATTGTATGTCATAACTAAATAGTGGTGTTTACACCTTTTTAAATTTAACGCAACTCACAATCTCAAATTCTTTCAGAAAACTTTTAAAACTCTCAAGCCTAACAATAAAACATGTTTAAAACCATAGCTATTGATGTGAACAACACAATCATCAACACTAACCTAACATTGCAAAGACTACAGTCAAAACTTGGGCATTACAAGGTTTTAAAAACAGTTTTTAAAACACTCCCAACAAACAAGAAGTCTTTCAAGAAAACATTCAAAGAATTTGCAAGCACGAAAAACTTTTTTTTAGAAACAAACTCTAACATTAACCTGTTTTATAAAGACCTAGCAACCTTTATAGGTTTAAAACCTTCAAAGCTGCAAATCAAACAGTTAAGCGAAGAGTTTTACAATGCATTTGCGAAGCAAGCATTCTTGTACCCTGGTTCTAAAAACTTTTTAACATGGACTAAGAAGCATGGCTTAGCATTATGGGTTGTTACTGACTGGCCTTTACAACTAGTTATAAACGTTTTAGAATCAAAAAAGATTTCACACTACTTTGAAGGATTCCTAACAAGCGACTTGTTTGGATTGAAAAAAACGTTGAAACCTTTCAAAGCATTCCTAGACAAAGCAGGTACAGAGCCAAAACACTCATTAATGATTAGCAGTTTTGAACAAGACAATAATTGCAGAAAGCTAGGCATAAGGTTTCTACTAATAAAGCGCAAACACTTAAAGCATTATAAAAAAACATTCATTGCAGACGGGAAAGCAAGCAGCATGTTACAAGCACCTAAAACAATTCAAGAATTAGAAAAAAAGACTTACAACTTAATACCAGACTATCTATAACCTCCTGCCTTAACTCCCCTTTATGTAATCAAACCTGAACCTTTGTTTTTAAAACAAAATCATTAATGTTAAAGCCAGACATCTTTCTCAACACATGCCTTGTTAATTTTTTTATAAGAACCATTTTCTCATCATCACGTCTTGCTTTCAAACAATTCTTGAATAATTTGCAAAACGTTTTGTCAGGAAATGGTTTGAACTTGTACTGGTTTCTAAAACGCTTGTCTTCTAAAAACTTTAAAATCTTTGCTCTTGGGATTAACTCCATCCTTAAAAACCTTGCATAAACTTCAAAAACCTTGTTTAAAGCAGTGTAATACAAGAAATTAAACACTTCACAAGACTTGTCATAACAATCCATTAAATTATCTAAACAGTCCCAAAGCGAATACTTTGCTAACTCTATGCTAGTCTTGCTCATTGGCTTAAAAGCCTTGCTCATCCAAGCCTTAGCTTCTTTTTTCAACTGGCTTACAATCCCAGTCTTGTCTAACAACACCTTTCCAATCACTAACATCCTAGCAGTTATGAACTGGTTCTTTTCAAATTCTTGCCTAAAATAAGCTCTCATCTGCTCAGCATTATTTGCAAAGTATTCAATGACAAAACCGTTAACATTCTTGTTACCCCTTTCACGCCATTTAATGTTTGAACTTAAAATAATGTAAACGTCAATGTCAGAGCGTTTAGAAGCATAACTAGTAACCCTGCTGCCTGTTAAAAC
>JAGGZX010000032.1 GCA_021161785.1 Candidatus Woesearchaeota archaeon
TGGTTATTATTATAACTCATTTATAAATTTTTCGCTTAAAACAGCTTAAATATAAAAATATATAAAATCAAGCGAAAAGTTTAAATACTTATTTTTGGTATTATACTAAAATGACGGTTTTGAAATTTAAGGATAGGGAGCAAGAAATAAAAATTTTGAAGCAAGCATTGCCAGTGATTAATGACGTGATTTATATTGTTATTTATGGCAGGCGCAGGATTGGCAAAACAAGGCTTGTTCAAGAATTTGCAAGGCTAATGCCTGATTACGAACTTGTATACTTTTATGTTGATAAGAAATCTATAGATTTGCTGTTGAGAGATTTTTCAGAATACTTGTGGAACAAGAACATGCTATCGCAAGGCTTGATCATTAACAGTCTTGAACACTTGTTAGAATTCCTAGCAAACTATGCTAAGAATCATAAAGCAATTATTGTTTTTGACGAGTTTCAAAATTTTAACTATGTATACCCTGCAGCTTACTCTATATTTCAAAAGTTTTATGATTACTACCACTTACACATTCAAGACAAAAATTCTAACTTGTTCATGCTCTTTCTAGGTTCTTATGTTGGGTTGATGAAGCAACTGTTTTATTATAAAGAACCTCTTTACGGAAGGGTTTTCAGGTTTATACATTTAAAACCTTTAAGCTTTGAACATGTATCCTCAATGCTAGGTGATTTAGGAGTTAAAGACTTGCAAAAACAGCTTGAATTCTACTTTGTTCTAGGGGGCGTTCCAAAGTATTACGAGCTCATAAGCTTTTACAAAGCAAGAGATGTGAGGCAGTTTATAAAGCAAGCATTCCTGTCAAAACAAGCAATATTGAAAGAAGAAATCAAGAACACGCTGTTAGAAGAATTTGGCAGGGATTACAAAACCTATTTCTCAATACTAGAAGCTATAAGCGTTGGGAATTCAAAACTAACACAAATATCTAATTACTCAGGAGTTGAAATTAAAAACATGCACAAATTCCTTCACGAGCTTATTGAAGTATTTGACATTGTAAAAAGAGAAACCTACTCTTTAAAACCTAGAAAAACGAAAAAAACGATTTACTCAATCATAGACCCGTTAACATCGTTTTGGTTTAGATACTTGTACAAGAACAGTTCCTTGCTTGAATCTGAAAGTTATGAATTGCTATTTAAAAAAATCATGAATGATATCAACGCTTTCTTCGGATTCCAGTTTGAAGAGTTTTGCAGGAGGAATATTAACAAATTCTTTAAAAAATTCTATACAGCCAAACCCTGGTTTGGAAGCGTGAGAGATGATCAAGGATTAAGAAAACAAGCAGAAATAGACGTCGTAGCTTTGAATCATGAAAGGAAGGAGGTTTTGTTTGGTGAGTGTAAATGGCAAGCCAATGTTAACGCTGAGCGGATTGTTAAAGAGCTTGCAGAGAAGGCTAGTTTTGTTCAATGGCAAAATGTTGAACGTAAGGAAAGCTTTGCTGTTTTTGCTAAAAGCTTTAAGAAGCGTGTTAAGAGTTTTGAAGGTAGGCCTGTTTATTGTTTTGATTTAAAGGATTTGGAACGGGTTTTTAAAACAAAGCGAAAAGTTTAAATACTTTTTGGGTATTATACTTTTTGGGTATTAAAATGCGGTTTTATGATAGGGAGAGAGAAATTAGGGTTTTGAAAAGAATTTTAAAAGATTTTAGGATAGCGATTGTTGGTAGGCGTAGGGTTGGCAAGACGAGGCTTGTGGAGCATGTGTTTAAGGATACTGTAACATTCTTTGTACCTGCTGAAAAGTCTGAGAAGGAGATCATTGCTAGTTGGAATGAGGAATATCCTAGTTTAAACCTTCCAAGGGTTGAGAGTTTTAGAGAGTTTTTCAGTTTCGTGTTCACGTATCTTAAGGACAAAGTTGTGTTTATAGATGAGATTCAAAATTTTTTGAAAGTTAACAAGTCTTTCTTGTATGATTTGCAAAGGTTGATAGATAAGCACAGGCCAAGGCTTGTGGTGACTGGTTCTTTGATAAGTGTTATGAAGAAGATGATTCAAGATGAGAAGCAACCTCTTTATGGCCGTTTTGATTACATAATCAAGTTGAGAGAGTTAGATTTTAAAACTGTTTATCAAATTTGTAAGGATTTCAACATTAGTTTTGAAGACAGTATAAAGCTTTACTCAATCTTTGGTGGCATTCCAAAATATTATGAAACTATTGAAAAGCTTGAAAGTTTTGAATTGAAAAGCTTTGTTAAAGACATGTTTGTTTTCTATCCTAGGCCTCTTTATGAAGAAGTGAGGGTTATCTTGAAAGAAGAGTTTGGAGGGGAGTATAAAACGTTTTTTTCAATTCTTTCAGCTATTGCTAGGGGTAGGAACAAGCAGGGTGAAATAGCGAGTTTTCTAGGTCGGAAGGAGCATCACATTACAAAGTATTTGAACTTGTTAAAACAAGAGTTTGAAGTTATTGAAAGGGTTACGCCAGTGGTTGGTGGTAAGCGAGGGGTTTACAAGATTTCAAGCAATATTTTTGAATTCTGGTTTGATAATGTTTGGCGTTACAATTATTTTATAGAGCAAGGAAACGAGGAAATGCTGTCCAAGATTATTGATAGAAAACTAGACTTGTATGTTAGCAGAAAGTTTGAAGATTTGATACTAACATTGTTTAAAAATAATGTTTTTAAATTTAATTATTCAAGAGTTGGCAAGCAGTGGGGTAAGATTAAAGGCAAGCCTAAAGGTGAAAATGTTTATGAAATAGATATTGTTGCTTTGAATGAGGATACTAAGGAAATCTTGTTTGGAGAGTGTAAATGGCAAGCCAATGTTAACGCTAAGCGAATTGTTAAAGAGCTTGTTGAGAAGTCTCAATTCGTGCAATGGTTTAACAATGAACGCAAGGAAAGCTTTGCAGTCTTTGCTAAGAGTTTTAAAAAGCGTTTAAAAAGCTTTGAAGGCAGGCCTGTTTATTGTTTTGATTTGAAAGACTTGGAAAGGGTTTTTAAGCTTGGAAAGCGAAAAGTTTAAAAATAGTAATTTAGATTATTATAATTATGCTTACGAAATTTTTTATAGATAGGGATAGTGAATTGAAAGCTTTAGAAAAAAGGTATAATCATAGAGGTTTTGAATTTTTTCCTGTTTATGGTCGTAGAAGGGTTGGTAAGACAGAGTTAATACTGCGCTTTATAAATGGTAAAAAAGCAGTGTATTTTCTAGCCAGCGCTGCTTCTAAGAAAGAGAACATACAAAGGTTTAAACAAGCAGCGAGGCATGTTATAGATTTATCCTCCGTAAAAGATGATTGGGAAAGCATTTTTAGCTATTTAAAACGAAACATTGAGGAACGCTTAGTAATTGTTATTGACGAATTCCCTTACTTGCTTGACACTGAAAAAGGGGTTTCATCCATTTTTCAAAGAATTATAGATTTAACATTGCAAGATAGTAATACCTTCTTAATCCTTTGCGGTTCAAGCTTGGGAATGATGTATAAAGAAGTGTTGAGCTATAAAGCACCACTTTATGGCAGGAGAACTGGGCAGATACATTTAAAACCTTTAAGGTTTGAACACGTTCTAGAATTCTTTCCAAACAAGAGTTTAGAAGAAGTTGTGAACATTTACTCCATATGCGGGGGCATGCCTGCATACCTTAAAGAGTTTAGAAGTGACAAGCCATTATTTTCTTTGATAAGAGAGAAAGTTCTTGAAAAAGACGCTGTGTTGAGAGATGAAGTTCCTTTTATCTTGAGAATGGAGTTCAGAGACCCGAAGACGTATTCTTCAATACTCTCAGCCATAGCCTTGGGTAATAAAACGCTTGGCAAAATCATTAATTATTGCGGGTTTCAAAACAGGACTGGCATCATGCCATACATTTACACTTTGGAACAATTAGAGTATTTGGAAAGACAAGTACCAATAACAGAACCGTCAAGGTCTAAAAAAAGCTTGTATGTTATAAAACACAATTTTTTTGAGTTTTGGTTTAAATTCATAATGCCAAACCTTAGCATGCTTGAACAAGACGTTGAAGCAGTTGTTAAAGCCATAAAGAAGGATTTCAATAGTTACGTGTCTTTTAAGTTTGAACATGTTTGTAGAGAAGCATTGTTTTACATAAAACCGTTCGCATTCACAAAGATTGGAAAATGGTGGTTTAAGGATAAAGAGATTGACATCGTTGCTTTGAACGAGGAGAAAAAGCAGATATTGTTTGGTGAGTGTAAATGGCAAGCCAATGTTAACGCTGAGAAAATTGTTAAAGAGCTTGTTGAGAAGTCTCAATTCGTGCAATGGCACAATGCTGAGCGTAAGGAAAGCTTTGCAGTCTTTGCTAAAAGCTTTAAAAAGCGTTTGAAAAGCTTTGAAGGTAGGCCTGTTTATTGTTTTGATTTAAAAGATTTGGAAAGGATTTTTAAGCTTAGAAAGCGAAAAATTTAAATTGCTTGGTGTTTTAAATTCTTTTATTGTTTTAAAAACCAGTCAGAAACTTTAATCTTTAAAGCTTTGCCAAATTTTTCAGTTGTTAAAATGTTTTTAGACTCTAACCTTGCAATGATTCTTGCAAGGCTTGTCTTCGGGATTTGAAGCTCTCTAGCAATTTTTGAAAACCAAACTTTTTCCTTGCTGTGTTGTAACAAGTATTGAACAACAAGTTTTTCCCTAGCGCTTAGTGTTTCAAGAATCGCTCTTTGAGCTTGGGTTAACGTTTTTGAACGCTTAACTTTTTTGTTTGAACGTTTCTTGTTTAAACCTTTCTTTGCGAAGCGTTTCAATTCTAAAACAATTATGAATATCAAAGCAAGGCTTGCAATCGTTATCAATGCTAAAAAGTATGGTTTGAAACTCTTACCAACGTTTTTCTCAAGTGTTATTGAAACTTGCGTTGTAAAGCCTTGCTTTACTGTCACGTTTGAAAAACCTGCAAGATTGTTGTGTTTAGCCATCACAAAGCAATTACCTGCTGGTAATTGCAAGTAAAAACTGCCGAAACTGTTTGTTGAAGCATTAAATTCTTCGTTGTCACACTCAAATATTAAGTCAGCGTTCGGCACAAGGTTTTTAAAACTGTCATAAACAAATCCTTTAACAAAGCCTATGGGTTTTAAAAACACTGTTAACTGTAAATCATCAGTTATTGAAACTTCAAACCCTGAGTATAAATCCTTGTTAGGCGTTGAAGGATCATCATAGTAAATCCTAAACTCGTAAACGCTTGGAGCTAGTTTTAACGTTAAAACACTAGTGTTAGACTTTAACACTTTGAAAAAATGCGAAGCATTACTCACAGCTTCAACTTGAAAGAATCCTTCACCAATACTTGTTAAAGGTTTCAATTCTAAAACAACAGTGTTTGTTAATTGATAGTCATTATTGATTGAAAAACTAGGGCTTGCAACTGTAAAGTTTTCCAAAGCAAAGCAAGGCGTTGCAATCGTTAAAAACGTTAACAAAGCAAAGATCCTTACAAAGCATTCAAGCTTCATAAAGCATTGAATGATTATTGAGAATTATAAATTTTGTTGTTGAAAAAGTTTTACAAAACAAAAAATTAAAAAAGTTTTAAAACTTTACAAAGCCAAAAATCTGTGAAAATCAAAAAATTTTGTTTTGCAAGGGGGTGGTTTTAAAATGCGTTGGGGTGTTTTGATTGTTTTGGTGGTTTTAATGTTTGTTGTTTATAGTGGTGTTGTTTTTGGTGAGTATGTTTTTAATGATTGTTTTATGTTTTTCTATCCCTCTTCTGACTCTGGCTTGGATGTTAGGGTGGGTAAGGGTGGTGTTGGTAAAGGTTTGGTTTTGAATCCTGGTTTTGGTAAGGATTGGAATATTAATCATAGTAATGCTAACACTTATTTTTTTGAAGATTTTGAGAGTTATGAAGTTAACACTACTCCTGAGAATTGGACTATTGTTAACGGGAATGAGGATAATTATAGCTTTTACATCGTAAGCGGGTACAACATGAAAGACCATGATATCAATGGGGGGTATGGTTGGCCTGAGGATTGCAGACCCCCTTTATTTACAAACAAGTTTCTATACTATTCTGATGACGACGCTGGGCGTTACGACCCACCAACTGTTGAGAAAGCGGTAAGGAATGTTACGATTCCTGACAATGTTACCAATCCGAACGCTTTAATGTTGATGTTTTCTTGGGGTTTTAGGCAGTATATGGATTGGCCTTGGGATTACATCATGGTCAAGGTTAACAGTCAAGAGGTTTGGAGTAAATATAACGAGAGCCATGGAGTTGCTGTTATTAACATCTCAAACTTTTACGCTCAAGGTGTTAGGAATTACACGTTAAGCTTTGAATATCACGACCCTGATGCTGCTTGGGGTTTTGCTGTTGGTTATGATAACATTAGGGTTTACTGTCCTGGTAATGGCACTCCAAGTATTAGCTTGAAGAACAACTACACTGTAGAAGAAGACTCTACATTAACAATCACAATAAACGTGTCAGATCCTGATAACGATCCTTTATTTATTTACACAAACGCTGCTGAAATGCTTCCAGAAGATCCTCAAAACAATAATTGGAACATGGAGTATAGTTTGCATTTTAATTATTGGGATGTTGTTTTTAAGTGGACGCCGCGCTTTGGTGAGGCTGGTGTTTATAATGTTAGTTTTAATGTTACTGACTTGTTGGGTTGGGCTTTTGCTAATACTACGATTATTGTGGTTCCTTACAATCCTCCGCCAGTGTTTCACAATTTGAGTAATAACTATACTCTTGCAGAAAATCAGACTTTTGTTTTGAGGTTGAACGCTACTGATGAGAATGATGAAAACTTGACATACTATACCAACGCTGGAGAAGTGTTGCCATCGCAGTTTAGTTTTAATCAAAGTACTGGTGTTTTTAATTGGACTCCTAGTTTTTGTGATAGTGGTAGTTATAACGTAACGTTTATAGCAAGTGATGGAAGGAAGAACACTAGTAAGACTGTAACGTTTAATGTTTTGGAGGTGTTGGATCCTGTTGTTGTTTCTATTCCTCCTGGGCGTGTAAGGGTTTTGGAGCTTTTTGAGTATCAGTTGAGGGTTGTGCCTTGGGTTGATGGTTTGGAGTTTTACTTGGTTGAGGGTCCTCAAGGCATGCATGTTAATCAGTCGGGTTTTGTGAGTTGGTTTCCTAA
>JAGGZX010000073.1 GCA_021161785.1 Candidatus Woesearchaeota archaeon
GCCCCCACTAATTTCCATTTATAAATAAAGATTATTGAAAGGACTATTAATGACGTGTTCATAATGATTAATATTTTATTTATATACTCTTGTTTTCCTTCTTTTATGAAGAAAGTGTATGGTAGAAGGGTTACAAAGCTTATAAAACTAAAGTGGTATATTATACTAAGCCAAACATAGGAATAATATTTTGGGTAGAACCACTTAAAGATAAAAGGTGCGCCAATCAAGTATGCTATGATTAATGCCACTGTTATAAAAAGAAATTTTTTAAAATGTTTCATAACTTGTTTTTTACTCAGATCTTTAGAAGCCATTTTAGGAAGTATCATTGGTGTAAATGCATTAGCTAAAACTTTGATTTGGTTTGGCACTAGAGTAATAATCTTGAATGCTGCTAATTCTTTAAATCCTAAAAAATAAGCTATGAGTAAACTATCAAACACGTCAGCAATCTTTGCAAATGCCATTGAGGCGCTAATACTTTTACCAAACTTTATTGTGTTTTTATCAACTTTTTCTTTCTTAATAAACCTTTTTACATAGATAGAACTAACACCTCCTTGTATTAATATTTGGATTAAAACAGTGACTATTGTGATCCAAAACGCACTCCTAGTTACAAATACTGTGATTCCAATGATAACTGCTGAAATACTATTATAGATTACTGACAATTTAGCGTTTAAATCAAACCTGCTCTTGCCATTGAAAAAAGGAATATACAACCCAGATATGGAATAAAAAGGGAAAAAACTTGACAATATAATGAAAATTATGCTTAAGTCAAACCTTCCAAAAAAATGTTCATATACTGAAAACCCTAATAAAAACAAGCTTCCTAACCAACTCCACTTAAAAACTTCTTTTACTGCTTTGCGATATGTGCCTTCATATCCTCTGGCGACTGCTCGAATAATGGCGTTAGCCATGCCTGGCAAAGCGAAAACACCTGCCACGTTCAAAACAGCCATTATGAAGCTATACTCTCCAAACACTGCTTTTGACAATATATTTGCGAATAAAACACTTAAGATGAATGCTTTTAAAAGGCTGGCAGCGTAATTAACACTTAACCAGAACCCTCCTTTTATGAAGTAGGGAAGGTCTAACCCAACTTTTTCAGAATTTTCGCTTAATAACAAATATGCTTTCTCCCTGACTTTCCTATGTATTAGCATGTTATCCACACATTCTTCTCAATATTTCCTTATATTTTTTAACAGATACTTCCCAATTAAACCTTTTTTTTATAAACTTCTTAGCGTTCTTTCCTAACTGGTCTCTCAAATTTTTATCTTTTATTAATTTAGTAATTGCATCTCTTATTCTTTCCGGAGAGTTGTGCTTTAACAAAAATCCGTTATGTTTGTGAATTACTACTTCTCTAGCGCCCTCATAAGGGCTTGCAACTACTGGTTTTCCACAATACATTGCTTGGAGTAATGAATTAGATAAACCTCCACCAGGATAAGAGGCATGTATGTATATGTCGCATGCTTTCATAACTGCTATGGCTTTATCAAAATCAATTTTTCCTATAAAGTAAATTCCTTTGTTTAATAATCTATTTGAGATTTTTTTTAAACGCTCTAAATCTTCTCCATAGCCTGCAATTATCAACACGGTTTTCTTCATTAAGTTTGGAGGCAACCCCCTATATGCTTTTATGATGTTCTCAACCCCTTTCCATTTGTATAACCTGCCCACAAAACACAGCTTTATCTTTCCTTGAAACTTTTTTTTGATTTCAACATGGCTCTTTATTTTATCAATAGTCTCAAATTCCAAGCCACGATAAATCACAGGGATTTCTCTTCGCACACCTAAGCTTTGTGTCAAGAACTTTCTAACAGCTTCTGAAATTGCAATAAGCTGGTCTGCATTTTCAATAATTATTTTTCCGATAGTCTTATCATACGTGTATGCCAGCATATTTTTTACTTTGTTCTGCAACTTGACAAACGCGCTGCCATGTTCCACATGAACTAGTTTTTTCTTATTAAACCTTATTTTTGCAAAGATAAACCCTAGCAACGTGTTAAAAAAGAACCTCGTCCTAGTCATCACCACGTTGAACTCTTCTTTATAAATCTTCAATAACAATTTCCAGAATTTTGGGTGTGCAAAATTGGCAACTGGGTAGTTTGGTATTAATTCAAAAGCAGGATATCTATAAACTTTAACCTTTCCATGTCTAATTTCAAATTCAGCAGTTTTTGGAATGTTCGGAGCGAAAACCGTTATATCAAAGTTTTTATCTCTAGACAAATATTTCACGAATTCATCTACATGTGTTTCTAAACCACCTATGTGCGGCACATAATACCCTGGAAATATTATAAGCCTTATTTTTCGCTTTTCAAAACTTTCTTTCAAACTAGTCATAGGATTAACGGTTGCTTTGTGCGTTTAATTAATCTTTCGCATGATTAATTAAATTTTTTAGTTTTTAAACTTTATAAACCCTTATAATGCTTGAACTGAACCAAAACTTATAAATACTATTCCTGTTTTTAAATGTTTATGCTTAGGGTTTTTAATGTTAGGCATGCTAGGCAAGCGCAGTCTGGCAGTCAAGCTGCTTTAGTTGTTGTTATCATTGCTGCTGTGATCATTCTCTACATTTTAGCTTTACCTCCAGATGTTAGGCAGTGGTTGTTGACGAATGGTTCTAATTATTCAACGCCTGGCCCTGGTCAGGGCCAGGGTTTAGAGGTTTCCAATCTTTTAGATGAGAGTCCTGGCTTGCTAACTGTTCAGGCTTCTAGTTTTAAATCGTTAATGATTCCTAGTTTTTCTTTAAAAATCACTACTGAGGGTTCTGTGTTGAGCCAGTTGCCAAACATTTTAGTGTTGCACGGGGTTTTCACTAACAAGCAGTACAGTTTTCCTTTCAAGATTGAAAATCCAAGCTTGGTTTCTAATGTTAGGTTAAGCTTTAACGTTAACAAGGCTTCTGGCAGGCTTGTAATATTTTTGAACGGGCAAGAAATTTTTAACGCGAAGCTTAGCAAGGGAAGTCCTAAGCCTATATTGTTGCCTAAAAATTCGTTAAGATCTAATAACGAGTTGTTATTCACTGTTTCAAGCCCTGGATTAGCTTTTTGGAGGGTTAACACTTACGAGTTAGAGAATGTTTTGATAACAGCAACAGTTACTGACGTTTCAAGTTCTGAAAGTTCTCAACAAGTAGTGCTTGGAGATGAAGACGTTCAAAACCTTGACAGGGTTGAGGTTTCAGGCATTGTTGAGTGTTCGCAAGCTAAAGGCTTGTTAACAATCCTTGTGAATGACGTGTTAGTCTTTAAAGCACTCCCTGATTGTGGTTCTGTAATGCACTTAGCTGTTGATCCTTCAACGCTTCGTAAAGGTGTTAACGTTTTAACTTTCAAGTCAGAGCAAGACTATGCTTTTGACAACTTGCGGTTAAAGCTTTACTTTTCAAAACCGTTACACCCAACGTATTACTTTAACATTGACGACGCATATTTTGAAACCTCTGCTTCGGGAGAGCAAGTTTTGAAACCAGGCTTTGCTGTAAAACTCTTTTTAGACTTTCCAGATCCTGACGCTAGGAAGCAGTTAGAAGTAAGCATTAACGGCAGGAAGTTCGTGGTTGACACGTTCAACGCAGAGTTTGAAAGAGACGTTAGCAGTTATGTCTTTAGCGGTGTTAACAGTGTGAAGCTTAAACCTTTACGCAACGTGGAGGTTTCTCGTTTAAAAATCGTTTTACAACGTTCTCAATCTTAAAACAAACAATGCAAGTCAAACTTTTTAAGAGAGGTTTCCCATGAAAAAGCTTAAGGACAACACTGTTAAAGCTTTAGAACGCATTGCTAACGCGTTTCAACGTCAAAACATAACTCCAAAAACAGTTATTTCAAGAGTTTTCTTCCTAGCAGTGTTAATACTAGCATTGACAAGGCTTGCTCAAATCCTAGGCGTTTTAACATGGATCTTGATAGCTGTTCTTTTCATCATGTTTTTTAAAGACTTGCTACCGCAACCGTTAACAACGTTTTTCAACTGGGTTTTAACAATAGCTGTTGTTTGGATCATTGCTTCTTTAGTGATTATTCCTTTCATACCAGTGTTTTTCAAATCTGCTCAAGGGCAGCGCGCTTGGCGTTGGGTTAAGTGGAGCGTTCCAAACTTTTATTACAAGTTACAATTCTTTGTTAACAAGACTTTAAACCCTTTATCATGGACTGACGAGTACTACACGTCCCAAGTTGATGACGCTTCTAAAACGCTTGTAGGCTTGCAAATTCGCGAGTTGAAAGTTTTAGGCGTTAAACATCAAGGCTTGGGCAGTTTTAACGCTTTCTACCCTGATCAAGACGTTCATGCTAACGCCATAGTGATTATAAAGTCTGTTAAAGACTTTGCAAGCCCAGTGACTGCTAGGTTTTCCTGCTGGATACAGAAGGGTGAAGAAAAAATCATGGGAGTTACAGATCCAGAGTCATTAACAACTAACTACTGGGTTGGCGGTGTTAGTTGTAAAATACCTTCCAATGCTTTGCAAGACTTGAAGCCAGGTTTTTACAGCTTAGTGTTCGCAGCTGATTTTAATGCTTACACATGGGCTTATGTTAACGTGCAGTTCATGTCTGAAGAAAAAGCTAAGTCTTTAAACTATCAATTCCCAACAACGTTCATAACTGCTGAAACAACGAACAGCCCTGTAAGGATCGGTGTCTACCCGAACGATATTGAGCAACCGTTAATCATTTATAAAAACATGGCTGATTCTGGATCAACCTTGACAATGCTAGGCGCTTCTCTAAACACAATGCACAATGGAGA
>JAGGZX010000065.1 GCA_021161785.1 Candidatus Woesearchaeota archaeon
GCCTAAAACTAAACCTAAAACAAAGAAGGCTAAAACAAGAAAAGCTAGGAAGAAGTAATTTTTTCATCTTTTTTGTTGATCTTTTGTTGATCTTCTTCTTTTATTTTTATTAAAAAACTTAGACAAAGTCTTAAACAAGCATTTTCGCCATGTAAGGCTCTTCTAACGTGTAGCCAAGCTTTTCATAATAAGAACGCACGCCAACGCCTGAAATCACAAGCATTTTCTCAAAACCATGCTTTAAAGCAATGTCTTCAGCTGTTCGCATTAAAAGCTTTCCAATGCCTTTGTGTTGCAAGCTTTTATCACTCTTGCTATTCAATGCTAACGCGTTGCCATAAACATGTAACTCTCTCACAACAGCTGTTTTGCCAGTCATGACTGGGTGTAGATTTCTGGGCAACAAGCGCAGCCTTGCAAACCCTAAAATGTAGTGCTTTCCAATTTTTAAGTCATACCCAGGCTTGTATTCCAAGCTTATAAAGAATTCTAAACCCTTGCTTGCAACATATTTCTCAATGTTTAAAACAGAGTTTTTAAGCAAGTATTCAAAGTTTTTAAACAACAAGTTCCTAGGCGCTTCTCTGCAACGAATACAATTACATTTCAAGCCATGCCTTGCCATGTAATCATGAACGAGTTGTCTTAAATTACTAGCCTTGACACCTGCTTGTATAACATTTGTAGGTATGTCTCTTTGAACGCGCATAACCCTGCACCACTTGGGAATGAACTGCTTTGCCAAAGCTATCAACCTTACAGCTTGATCTGTTGTTAAAGGCTTGTACTTACCAGTCTTCCAGCATTTGTAAAGCAATGTACCCTTAACAACAAGTGTTGGGTAAATCTTTAACATGTCAGGCTTAAAGCTTGGATCTTGAAACAAGGTTTTAAACATTTCAACATCTCTTTCAAAGCTAGAACCTGGCAACCCTAGCATTACGTGAGCATTGATTTTAAAACCTAAATCCCGCAACTCTGCAAAGCTTTTCTTGATATCTGCAACATCATGACCTCTTTGCACTTTGATTAAAACATCATCATAAAGTGATTGAACTCCAATCTCAACCCTTGTAGCTCCTAGGTTTAGCATTTCCAAGCCATGACTTGTAAAACCCCAGTCAGGTCTTGTCTCCAATGTTAAACCTATGCAACGAACTGCAGAGTTTTGATTCTTAACCTTTTCTAACTCAAAGTTGAACACTCTGTCAGCGTTTGCTCTTATCAAATTCCAAAGCGTTAATCGCTTGTGTTGGAATTTTTGAAATTTTTCATAGTTGAAAATTATCTTGCTGCCAGTGTTTTCAAAAAACATTGTTGAGAAGTCATTCAAAGCTCTGAAAACGTTTCCAACAAACCATTCCTTGTAATGCTTCGGCATTGAAGGAAACGTGCCTCCTAGAACAATGACTTCTATTTTTTGAGGAATCCAACCGAGAAGCACGTACTGTTCTAACCTGTTAAACACTTGCAAGTATGGGTGATAGCCATGCATCAAGCCACGCCTAGCAGCTGGTTCTAGGCCAGTATAGCTCTGCGGCGTGCTTCCGAAAACGCTGTTAAGACCTCCAGGACAGTAAGCACACTTGCCGTGAGGACAGTTAAAAGGAGCTGTCATGACTGCTACAACAGTAACGCCTGACAAATGCCTTGTTGGCTTGGAAGTAATGCCTAGCTTTGGATTAAAAGCGTTTAAAGCTTCATCTTTCGGGATAAAGTTTAAACCATGTTTTTGAGCAACTTGTTTTTTTAACAATGCAAGGTCTTGCTTTGTAATGCTAGGGTTAGAAGCTATTAACATGGAAACCTCTTCTAAAAACGCTTTCACAGCAGGGTTTTCTTTTAAAGCAATGCTTAAAAAACCTGGTTTTAAACCCATAAAACTTTGGAATTCGTTTTTACTTATTAAAGTTTATCAAAGCTTGTGCTTGTCACGCAACCACTGCGTGGAACAAGTTATGCTTGGAATGCGTTATCTTAACAAGCACTGTCTTGCCTAGTAACTTGCCTAGTGATTGCTTGTTAGAACTGACAACAATGCTTCTTGCTTTGAAGTCAAGGCTTTGGAAAGGCTCAGCACTGTTGGCAGGTGTTACAGCTATGAACTCGTTCTTGTTACGACCATTGCATACAATCTTAGCTTTAACTACTTGGCCTGTGCGTAAAGGCTTTTCCACAAAGTTGTCAGGTTTAATGCCAACATCACTAGGTGTTAGTGTTAAATTCAATTTAAACTCTTTAAACTCGGCTTCTAATTGTTTCAAGTTTTTATAAAACAACTTCCAAGGCAATGGTTTGAAACCTTTAACTTTTCTACCAGCCTTGTATTGCAAATAATTTTGTATTGCAATGAAAACTTTAGCCTTAGAGTTATTTTCATTAATTAAACGTTTAAGCTCTAATCCAAGCTTTACCACTTCCTTTACTTGTAAATCATTCAAACCTTTAACCCATACAGGCGTGAGCCATAACTCTAAAGGCTTTTCCTGCAAAACGATTTGTTTTAAAGCGTTAGCAACAGCTTCGGAATCATAATTCAAGCCAACTAAAGGTTTAACATTAGTAAATCCTGGGAAGCTTACGTGAAAGCTTGAAACACCAGCTTTTATTAAACGCTTAAAATTGGAAGGCAGTAACAAGCCATTCGTGACAAGGCTTACCTTGCCAACTTTCTTGTTTTGCTTTAAAAGCTTAACTAGCAATTCAAGTTCTTGATACAGTAAAGGCTCTCCTTGCGGGTTAATGAATAATTCAATGCTTTGCTTTTTAAAACTTAAAGCATAATCAACCCATTTTTTAAAATAATAAGCCTCAACAATGAAGTCTGTTTTTTTAACGTTAAAACCTTCTCCAACACTGCAAAACACACAGCTCAAGTTACAACCAGTGTTAGGCCTTAACTCTAAAACATTTGTGCCGCGATCTATAATTCCGAAATACCTAGTTCCAAATAAAGGTATAGGGTTTAAAGCGTTTATAAAAACAGCTTGTCTAGATGTTAATGCATTGTAACAATGCTTGAAACATTCAGGCAGTAACAGTTTTAACTTTCTTGTTAGCAAGTTCAAATCCTTAGCTTTTAAAGCCTTGCTTTGCAAGTTTAAACCGCATTTTAAATGCTTGTAAAAACTTAGTGTTTTAGTGTTTAAGTCTAGACTTAAATTTATTGGCAGTTCAAAGCTTGAAAGGTTAATGTTTAAAAGTTTTGACTCTTCAACGCTCATCTAGTAATGGTTGTTGTGCTTGTTTTAAAATTTTCTTTTCCCAAGCCTTGAAGTTTTACGCTTTGAAGACTTAGCAGTTTTAGCTTTAACTTTTGAAGCTTGCAAGATCACAGGCTTGTACTTTTCCTGCTTTGAAAGCTCAGCAATCAAGAATTCAATGCTTAACAATAACAAGCCAAAAAGAACCAAGTTTAAATACCAGCAATAATTCTTTGCAACTAGTTCAAAAATGTTTTCTTGTTTAAGAATGAAAACTTTGAATAAAGGACTCTTAGCAAAACCGCCTTTAGCGTCAGAAGCTATGAACATGACTCCGAACTCTGCTTGAATGCATTGTAAAGGCTTGATAACAGCTATTGAGTTGTTAATGTCTATGCTTAAAAATTGTAAATCTTGCATTGCTTGTTGAAATGTTTGAGACTGCTTGTCAAGGTTCATAGGCGTTGTTATTGAGTAGGAAAACGTTAAAACATCTCTATCTGGGTCATAAAAGTATTTTGACAAGTTCAACACTGCTTGCTTGTTGCAAGGAATCATGATTGTCAAGTCTTTAACAATTGGTTGTTTTTCTTGCAATGCTTGGAACAAGCCAGTGTTTCTAGCAACGATTGCAAAGCTTGTTATGAAAACCAATATTAACAACAAGCTGGAAGCAATTACTAGGCCAGTGTTAGGCCTTGTTTTTTCAACGCCAGATCTTAACAGTAACAATAAAGCCATTGTTATAACTATTGAGATTACCAGTATTAACGACACCAAGCTGCAAGGCTTGGAAAACGTTTTCACAAACCAGTGTTTAACATTAACAAGTGTTAACCCTAACCATGCTAAAACTTTTTCAAAAACGCTAGGCCCTTTAACGTTTATCCTTGTTTTTAAAACAAATTCTTTTGAAATGTTAATGTTTTTAAAGTTTAAACTCGTTTTTAAAGGTTTGAAAACAATTGTTAAGTCATAACTGCCAATGCTCGCATTGCTAGTGTTAATGTTAAAGTATATTTTTGCCTTGCTACCTGGCTGTAATGTTAGGGTGTTGTTTAAAGCTGTAATCCAAGAAGGTGTTGTGAAGCTTAACTCATAAACAGCTCCTGCAACGCCAGGGTTAACGTTTAAAGCTTTAACACCTTGAAAGCCTTGCTTCACACTGATTTGCTCTAACCTTGGCTTTAAGCATTGTTCTAAATTATTCACAACCACTGTTTTTTCAAAAATTTTTGTCAAGGTTGCATTGTTTAATTGTGAAGTAATAATCAATTCCAAATTTATGGTTCCAGGTTTTTGCGCTAGACCAGTGATTGTTAATGGTTGCGAAGACAGGTTTAACTCTAAAGCATTTGTTAAAGAATCATTGCTTATCATGGAAAAGCCTTCTGATTTTAAAACGCAACGCAATGGTTCTTGTGCTTTATTAAAAATTTTGAATTGAAACGTTTGATTAACGCATAATTCATTGTTAATAGCTTTAAAATCTGATTGTATGTCAAAACATTTCTTAACAAATAATTTAGAATGCAAAACTTTTGACAAACCATTCTTAGAAGTAACAATGATTGTTAAATTGTAAAAACCTGGCTTAACACCTTGTAAGGTTTTGATAAAAACAGTTCCTTCCTGGCCAGGGTTTAGCACTATTTCTCTATCTACTAGCAGGACTTGTCTCTCAGTATTTATTAATGGCAACCACTTCTTGCGTTCTGGAGTTACTTTTAACTTTAAAATATAAGTGTCTGTAAAGCTTGCATTGTTTTGAATTGTTAAAGGCAATTTATTTTCAAAATCGTTACAAATTTCTTGATCTTGAAACTGAACATTAAACAATGCTTTTCTTTCAACGATTATGTGTAAAGGTATTTTTGTTTGAACATTGTTTTTTAAAGCTCTAGCTTTCAAGGTTAGTGTTTTATCACCATAAAAATCGCAATCTGGCTTTATTGTTAAGTTAATTGTTTTTGAAGTGTTTGGCTGTAACACTAATTTTGATTCGGCAAGCATTGATTGCCAATGCTTTGGCTGTTTTATTTCCAATTCATACTGTTCTTGAAACAAGCCAATGTTTGACACAACTAATGGAATTGTTACATTGCCACAGAAAGGTATTTTGATAGTGGTGTTTGTCAGTGTTAATTTCAAGTTTTCGCAACGCTCAACAATTAATTCTTGTGAAAACGTTTTGAGAAAAGCATTATTGGTTACGTAAATGTTTAACTTGTAAACGCCTGGATCGCAAGGAATGTTAAGCGGTAATTGCAATTCTTGTTCTTGACCAGGTGTTAACGTAACGCTTGCAACACTAGCTTTTATTGATTTAAACTTTTTTTGCAACGCGTATTGAATGTTAAATGTTTGAACAACATTGCCAGTGTTTTTAATGTTTAAACTTAAAACTTGCTGGGAGCAAGCACAAGTCTTGGTTAAAGGCTTAAAACTTACGTCAAAGTTCTGGTTTAAGTATTGAACTTCTATAACTGCTAACGCTTTACTCGTTGAAAAAAGCGTTACAATCACTGCTATGGTTATCAATGCTAGGAAAGAATTTGTTTGTGTTAAAATGCTTCTTGGTTTGCTTGCTTTGGAGTTCATGCACACCACCAAATGCTTTTAGAACAAAAAGCGGAAACTGTGAAAAACAAAAAAAATTGAAAGTTAAAAAACGTTTTTAAAAGTTTTTAATAGTATTCCTCGCTCTCTGTTTCTGCAGTTCTCGTTCTCTTATAAGCTAGTAAGATGCCGATCAACACTAAGAGCAACACTAACAACACAAGTATTATCTCTAACGTTCTCAATGGTTGCTTTTCCACTGCTTGCACGTTAGCACTTAAAATAACGTCTTGCGCTTCACTGTCTGTTGAGATTTGCACTGTGAACGCTTTTGTTCCTTGAACGTCCTTGTTTGGCGTTATGTATAAGTAAACTGTTTGCGTCTTTCCTGGTTGCACTACAAGCGCAGCTCCAGGTTCAAACCTGTAGGAAGCCCAGTCAATGTCTTTAACTGCTAAGCTGTAGCTCTTACTAGTCTTGCCTTGGTTTTTAATGATTATAGGGTAAGCTACTTCTTGACCAGGCATTGCTGTTTGCGGTCCTGGCACTGTGACAATGGTCTTACCCTCTTCTGCTGGTTGTTCTTCCTCTTCAACACAAGCAGGGTTTTCCAAAACAGTTATTTGGCCAGTGGTTTTAACTTCTCCGTACTTGTCAAAGTTCACTATCACGTCAACATTGTAAACGCCTGGCTCTGCACAGTCAGGAAGTCTTAACAATAATTCTTCAAATGTTTGACTATCATCAGCTTCTAACTCGTCAAGGTATTCTGAAGCTTGAATGTGTAGTTCAGGAACCTTCACAGTTACTTTGACAAAGTCTAAATCTTCTTCTCCAATGTTCTTCACTTTTACCAAAGCAGTGAACCATCTGCCAGCTCTCACTTCTTCAGGGCTGAAACTGAAATCTTTAATAACAACACTGTCTTCAACGTCAACGCCAACCACGTGTAATTGATAATCTTTTATGTAAGCAACACCGTTTTCATCAGCAACAATGATGCGTAGCTTTGTATATTTTTTATCCATGTCTGTAGGTATTTCAATTTTTAAAGTCTTGAACGTTGTATCATTTTCTGCTAGGTCAAACGTTTTTGTCACGTCGCTAACAATTTCTCTCTCCCTGTAACCATATTTGTAACCATAAATAGCTGCTTCTATTTGCGCGTTATCAACATTGCCACCGATAGCTGTTACTCCGATCTTTATGTTTAACTCTTCTCCACGCTTTATTTCTAGAGAAGTTAGATCATCAACGATTTCTCCATTGATTTTTGTGTATTCTACTTGCAAGCTTGCAGCTCTCGCAATGCTTGCGAAAGACAAGGCTAGAACCAAAGCCAGTAAGACAGCAAAAACAGTCTTCATGTTACCAACCTCCGTTTATTTTTTATTTTAGATTGCTTATTTTTATTTATTCGTCTCGCTTTTGTTGCTTGTTGTTTTCCTAACTAAAATATCCCATGAATTTTTTTAGTCCCCAACCCTCTTTTTTGAGTTTAAAAAACAACTTTGTCTTGTTGTGCTCGTTGTTGTGTGTAAAACATTAACATATATATAAAGTTTTCGGTTCTTTAACCATTCCTTAGTAATTAGTCTTCGTTACTATTCAATTATAATGCCTTGGTTTCACTATTTAAAAGTTTAAAGTTTTTTGTTTTAAAAATTCACTCCACAATTAAAACCCTGTAAGCGCTATGCCTCACAACACCATTACTAACAGTTACTTTAACAACAAACTCTCCAGGCATTGAAGGCGTTGGCACGTAAACAGTTTTTGAAACCACAGCTCCTTGTTTTAAATCAAACCTAGATGTTTTAGCAATAACTCCAGCTTCAGGAATCATTACTGAAACATGTAAGTGTTTTAAATCCCTGCCAAGGTTTAACACTTTCACTGTTACAGGCACTAAATCATCAGGTCTAGCCACTGGTATGAACACTTTCTTAATTTGTAATTTGCCCTCGTTTAATGGAATGTTGTACTCTGAATTATCTTTCAAGCTTTCACAACCAGGATCTTCCATGTCTATCAATCCGTCATTGTCATTGTCAATGCCGTCATTACAAGCTGATTGCACGTCAACAAACGCTTTTGTAAAGTCAAGATCTGTTTCAACGCCGTTACTAACTGTTAGTTTAACATCGTAAACTCCGTAATGGTTGTAAACATGTTCAATCACTGGCTGCGTTGTTGTTATCACATTTCCATCTCCAAAGTCCCAAGTGTAAGTTAAAGCTCCAACGCTTTGAGAAGCATTGAACAGGATTGGCTTGTTAACAGTTCCATAGTAAGGACCATTAGCATCTGCTATTAAAACTTGTTGTTGCTGTTTAACAATGTTTATTGTGACAACATCCATGCCTGTAAGGTTTTGATTGTCAAAAGCCACGAGTTTTACCTGATAAACGCCTTGCTCGCTTATTGCAAAGTCAAAGTCATTACCAGCTCTTATGAAACGCCAATCATCGCTATGGCTGAAGCAGTCAACGCATCTGTAATACCAAAGCATTGCATCGTCAGGCAGCACTCCTTGCTCGTTGTCAAAAGCAAATCCTATAAGCTTAAAGCTTTCATTAACAATGAACGTGTCATTATCTTGAGGGTTTAAGATTTCAACAACTGGCGCAGTGTTTGGCTGTGCAACCACTGTTATCATTAAATCAGCAATTACAAAGTCAAGGTCAAGATCTTCAAGTTTTAATTTTATGTTATGCAATCCTTGTTGCAAGGCTTTGACTTGTAAAACCTTTCCTGAAAGATTTGCTTCAATGCCTTGGCTTAAAGTTACAATGCTCCATGAAAGGTTAACACCAGCATCTTCTAAGTCTTGCTCATAGCTTGACAAATCAATAAACGTTTC
This sequence comes from Candidatus Woesearchaeota archaeon, assembly GCA_021161785.1. GTDB lineage: Archaea > Nanobdellota > Nanobdellia > Woesearchaeales > JAGGZC01 > JAGGZX01. Next base: position 8,626 of record JAGGZX010000065.1, read on the forward strand.
TTCTCCAACGTTGAGAGTGATTCTTGGCAGTTTCTTAATCATTGGCGGATTGTTTTTAATAGTCATGTTAACAACAGCTTCACCAGCTTGTGAATCATTAAAAACAAAACTAAACACTTGACTGTCACCTTTAAATTCATGCGTTAAAGGAATGCTTGGCAGCCAGTAATAGAACCATCCATGTCTTGGTTCTAAGAATTGGTGTAGCTCAACCCTGCCGCCTGGCTGACTCACAAGCCATACTTGTGTTATAACATCCTTGCTCACTGGCTCGTCAGTAAGCAGATCAATAACTAAAAACTTTGCAAATAATTCTTCACCTCTAAAGTATTCGTAATCTTCACAATTATTGAATGCAGAGCAATTGTAAAGTTTTAAACGTTTTATAGTGTAGCGTTGTTGCAGCACTTGATATGTAAACCTAGGCTCAGAATCAAGGTCTGGCTCATAACCAAGCTTTTCAGCAGTTGCAAAAACAGTTCTGTTTCCAACATCTCTAGCTATAAAACTAGCAGAGCAAGCTCCAGTAATTGGATCTGTCAAGCAAGTGCTTAGCGTTGTATTAGTGGATAAGTCTTTAATGGTTACTAAAGCATTACCGACAGGGTTAAACCAGTCATTAACATGCACGCTGCAAGATTGTTCGTGATTAACAACAACTCTTGGGAAGCACTCAATGCTTATTACTTGTAACGCTCCCGTGACATGTAACACTGACTGGTATGAACTTGTCAAGCCGTCATTGTCAAGAACTGTTAATGTTACTACATAATCGCCAGGTGTTGTGTAAACATGGCTTGTGACTGGTGAAGGGCTTGTTGTTACAGTGGTGTTGTCTCCAAAGTTCCAAGAGTATTGAACAATGAAGCCGTCAGGGTCATAACTTTGAGATGCGTCAAAAATGACGAGCTCGTTAACCCTTGGCTGTGAAGGCGTGTAGTTAAACCTTGCAACTGGTGGCTCTAACTGTGCTGCTTGCACATTAATCTGGTTTGTTAAAGCTTGAGCACTGTCATTATCATTATCCTTTACTATGCATCTTGCAAAGTAAGTTCCTTGATAGTAAGTGTGTGTTAAAACATTGTTTGCTGGTGAGAATTCTGTGTCAATAACGCCGTCATTTGTGAAATCCCAGGCAAAGCTTAAAGGCTCGTTACCGCCAGTAGCGTTACAAGTTAATAACACTTGTAAAGGTTCAACCCCGTTGCTAGGGGTTGCTGTTGCTTCAACGCTTGTAATGTTTAAATCATTGTAAAGCACTGTGAATGTTGCGTTATCACAGTCTTGTAATCCTTCAATGTCTTGAGCGCAGAAGGTTATGGTTTCAGAGCCAAGCCATTGATTTTCATAAGCAATGCTTGCTATGTTATTGCTTATTGTAACGTTTAAGTGTTGCTGCCCGTTAGCAGTCCATGAGATCTCGCTTAGAGAGTTGTCAACATCAATAACGTATAAGCTTAAATTAATGGTTTGGAATGCTTGTCCTTGAACAATTGTCTGGTCTGGAATGTCTAACACTATTGGAGCGTCATTGACAGGTATTACATAAATGGGTACGTACAATGAAAAGCTTTGAACACCGTCACTCACAAACAATGACAACCAATCATTACCATTCCAGTCTTGCATTGGTGTTAATGATAATTCACTGTTTTGGAGTGAAGCATTTAAATGCTCTGGCTGGGTTAAGATTTGGAATGTTAAAACGTCACCGTCAGGGTCATAGCAGTAATTATTCAAATTCAATGTTAAATCATGATCTTCAAGCATTGTTATGTTGTTTAAATTACAAACAGGCCCATGGTTTTGTGTTAACACGCATACTTGTTTTGTAGTAGTGTTGGAAAGATCTCCATCACTAACTGTTAGTGACACTTCAAAGCATTGGCTAGTGTTAAAAACATGTTGAGTAATAACGCCTTCACTGCTAGAACCATCGCCAAAATCCCAAACAAAAGTTAAAACATCACCATCAACGTCAAAACTTTCCGAAGCGTTAAACAACACTTCCTCACCAACAACAGGGTTTAAAGGCTCAAAACTAAACAAAGCAACAGGAGCATCATTAACAGGAACAACAATAATACTAACGTCAAGTTCAACAACATTAACACCATCACTAACGCTTAGTGTTAAGCTGTCATTACCATTCCAATTCGGTAATGGATTTAAATACAAACCACTGCCATACAAGCTAGCTATTAAATGCTGAGGAGCACTAACAATGCTATAACTCAAAACATCACCATCAAGGTCAAAACAATAATCATCCAAATCCAATGTTAAATCCTCATCCTCCTGCAATACAATACTTGACAAGTTACAAACAGGAACATGATTAACACTGCTAACAACAATCTCAGGAGTGAAACCTTCAGCCATACTTGGATTACCAACAGGGAAAGAATCCCTAACAACACACCTAGCAACAAAAGAACCAGCACCATAAACATGACTAACAACATTATTTGCTGGCGAAAAATCAGTGTCAACAACACCATCATTCGTAAAATCCCA
>JAGGZX010000001.1 GCA_021161785.1 Candidatus Woesearchaeota archaeon
ATTTATATTTTGTCTTTATGTTTTTTATTATTTTTTGTTTTTGTTATTTGCGTTCTTTTCCTTAAGTTAAACCGAAAAATTTAAATATAAGTTCATATTTTACTACTATTAAGTAAAAACAAAGGAGGTGATTTTATGAATATTGACAAACCCCTAAGCATTGAAACAAAGACAAAAGAAAGCATAGAAACAATGTATAATCCATCCAAATCTGATTATGAATTAAAAACCTTTAATCCAAACAATGAAAATTTTGGCAATATAAAAACCAGTGACCCTGGATACTTGCTCTGGCTGTCTAAGCATTGGTTGCGTTCCTAAATTCCTTATTTTTTTCCTTTTTAAAGCTTTTTAAAGTTTAAATTTAAAAACATGTTCAAATTCTTGCGCTGTGTTAATCTTGAATGTTTCTAGCACATAACCTCTCAAGTCAATGCTCGTGACAGAACTTATTTTAACTCTTGCAAACAAGCCAAGCATTTTTTTATCAAAACAATCTTCCAACACAACTTGCTTGTAATTCAAAGCTCTAGCTTTTAATGTTTTAAAACCACTAAGTTCGTCTATAAGCACTACCAGTTCTTTATTTAAAAACTTCTTGTTCTTTTCAAAACCAATGTCAAGACTTAACTGCGAAGCAATTTTAGATCTTTCCTTAACAATTTCTGTTGGTAAAGGTTTTAATTTTGAAGCAAGAGTTTTAGGCCTAGGCCAGTACTTGCTAACATTCACAATGTCTGGCTTTACAAGTTTTAACAATTTCAAGGTTTCTTCAAAATCTTGCTCTGTCTCTGTTGGGTAACCAACAATCACGTCTGTTGCTAACGTAAAACTTTGCAATTCCTTGTTAACAAGTTTTAACGCTTGCAAGAATTCTTTCACAGTGTGAGGCCTGTTCATTGTTTTAACAACATGCTCACTTCCAGATTGCACTGGAACATGCAAGAATTTAAAAAAATGCAAGTCTTTTAAAGCGTTAGCAATCTGCTTGCCATACGCGAGCAAGTGTTGCGGATTAATCATGCCTAAACGCACTAGAAACATTTGTTTAAAATTTTTGATCTCGTTTAAAAGTTCTGGCAGTGACGTGTTAATGTCTAACCCGTAAGCACCTAGGTCTTGAGATGTTATCCAAAACTCTTTCACGTTGTAATTCTTCAAAACAAGATTTATGTGTTGCAAGATCTGCTTTGCAGGGTATGAGAAAACGTTAAACCTTGCTTGCTTTGTCTTGCAGAAATAACAAGCACCAGTGCAGCCCTCACTTATAGGTATTATGTCAATAACCTTGTTTTTCAACAAGCAAAATTTTAACCTTTCAGGCTTTGAAAGTTTTAAATCAACAAAGTGCTTGCCTTGAAGTTCTGCTTGAACAGCTTTTACAATGTTGTCAAGAGCTTTAGTGCCTATAACACTATAATTTTTAAAGTACACGTCCACATATTCAGGGTTTGCTTGCGGCACGCAACCAGTGATTACGACCCTTACTTGCTTGTTAAACGCTTTGTTAAAACTTTGAATCTGGTTTAAAGCTCTGAACAATTTGTTTTCTGAAATGGTTTTGACAGTGCAAGAATTTAATATTACAATGTCAGGGTTTACTGATTGTAATTCTTGAACAGCTTTCCTTCCATGCTCTCCAACAAAGCTTATGTGAATGGTTTTGAAACCGTTTTTTTCAAGCAGTTTTTGCATGTACAAACTGTCAGCTTGGTTGAACGTACAGCCAAATGTTTTAATAGCTATTAAACGCTTTTCTCTTTGCTTGCGTTGCTGTTTGACTTGCTCAGCATTCATAACCCTTTGGTTTTTGAAAAAAATTTAAAAAGTTTTACAACTTGTTAAGCGTTATGATAATAACGATTTCAGGACATGCAGGCGCTGGCAAGACAACTGTTGCTAAAAAACTTGCAAAGCGCTTGGGTTATGAATTCATAAGCCTTGGCAAGTTGTGGCGAGGCATTGCAGAAGCTTGTGGCTTGACATTGCAAGAATTGTTCAGAATAGCTGAGAAAGACAGTTTTTACGACAAGCTAATAGATGATTTTCAAAAACGGTTAGCAGTTGGCAAGGACAACTTAGTTGTTGACAGCAGGCTTGGATGGTACTTCATTCCTAAAAGTTTTAAAGTGTTCCTGACGTGTTCAAGAGAAGTGCAAGGCTTGAGGCTTTTCAAACGTTTAGAAACCTTGACAAAGAAAGAAGCTGTTGTTAAAGCTTCAAAACGAGACTCTGTAGATGCTAAGAGGTATAAAGAAGTTTACAACATTGACATTGAAAACCCTAAGAATTATGACTTGATCATAAACACTGAGAACTTGCTTCCAGGAGAAGTTGTTGAAAAAATTGTTCACGAGCTAGAGAAAAAGAAGTTGTTGTGAAAAAATTAAAAATTTGTTGTAAAACATGAAAAACTATAAAAACCTGAATGTTTTTTGAAGCATTGAAACATTTTTCAAGGTTTAAATCATTGTTAAAAATCTCTAAAAAAAGTTTTGAGGGGGTTGAACATGCGCGAACACGTTAAAAACAAAAATCAAGTTTTACAATTAACGAGTTTGAAACTTTTAACAAGCATTGCGTTAGTGTTGTTGATTTCTGCATTGCATTGCAAGTTCGTGACAGCTATAAGCGTTGAGATAACACCTGTTAAGAACTCAATACTCTTAGATGAAGCAGCGTTGTATAACATAACAATAAGCAATGATAAAGAATTCCCTATCACAGTGCATGTGAGCTCTGGTAATGACGTGAGATGGGTTTACATCACAAAGCCTTCAGCGATAACAGTAAACCCTGGGCAAGAAGTAACTGCGTTGTTAGAGGTTTATCCAAAGAAGAGCTTGCTGTTGGAAGGATTGCTAGGTCCAGGTCCTTACCAAATACCAGTTGTTATCCTGTTTGGAAAGACAAAGCTCTCCTATACAACGTTTTTGAGATTGAAATCTTACACAGAGCTTGAGAAAGAGTACTTGCCAGCTGTGAAGGCTCAAGTCTCAGTGCCTGAAGTTGTAGACCCTAGAAAGAAAGCTTTACCAGTTGACATCTCTTTAAGCAATAGGAACTTGTTAAACCTTACAGGTTTAAAAATCCATGTCAAGACAGACTTGTTTGAGAAGACACTAACTATTAATCTTAAACCTTTGCAAGAAACGTCTCAAAGAATCATATTCCCTATTAAGAAACAGCAAGAGCCAGGCACTTATAGCTTGACACTAGACATTGTTTTGAAAAACGAGACATTAACAAGTATTAAGAAAGAGTTCAGAATCATTCCTTATCAAGAAGTGAATGTTGAGCTTGTTCAGAAAACGAGTTTCTTGCTAAAAACAGTTGAGGTTTACAAGATAAAAAACAATGGGAATGCAAGAGCGATGCAGTTTCAAGCTTTAAACAAGAACTGGTTTTCCAGGATTTTCACAACCACTGAGCCTAAAGCTGAGAAGTTATTGATTGAAGGTAGAAAGCAGTATGGTTGGCAGTTAATACTAGACCCTGGACAAGAAGAAACAATAACAATCACTACGAATTACAGGCTTCCAGTATTGATTGTGATTTTGGCTTTGATAATCATAGGCCTTTACTACTTGTTGAGAAGTCCCATAGTGTTGAAGAAAGAGGTTAAGATTTTAGGTTCTAAGAAAGAGCTTTCAGAGTTTAGAGTGTTGATACATTTAAAGAACAGGTCTGCAAGCGTTGTGAAGAATGTGAAAGTTATTGACAGGATTCCAAGCATTGTAGAAGTTGTTAAGGAGCATGCTCTAGGCACTGTTAAGCCTTCAAAAATCGCTAAGCATCCAGAGCATGGAGAAGTTATTACTTGGCACATTGACAGTCTTGAACCTTTTGAAGAACGCATCTTGAGTTACAAGTTAAAGTCAAAGCTGAAAATCATTGGAGGGTTAAAGCTTAAGCCTGCAAAGGCAAAGTTTGAAGTTCGGAACAAGCAAGACAGTGTTGAAAGCAATGCAGTGATTGTTAAGTAAAACTTAATTTTTTCTTTTTTGTCAAAAGATTTAAAAATTTCTCTAAATTGCTCATGCCAAACCATTTAACAAATAGCAAAGGCTTTAACCCCGCCTAGCTCAACGGCAGAGCGCTCGGCTGTAGACAGTGTTGCGAATGGTTGAACAACCTTTCATGAGCAACACTCAGCCGTTACCGAGAGGTTCCCGGTTCAAATCCGGGGGCGGGGATGTAAAACCATGTAAAATTTTATAAATTAAAAACTAGTTCTTCACAACATGAGCAAGGTGCACAAGTACAAGCATAAACGTAAAACGCGTAGCGTTGCAGAATTGGAGAGGAAGCGTAAGAGGAATCAAATCATTATAGGAATTGTTATAGCAGTAACAATGGTTTTGAGCTTGTTCGGTATTTCATTGTTTAACAACCCGGAGTCAGCTAAAAAGTTTAAAGGCATAAAGTTTTATGCTCAAGGCAATGTTTTCAAGCTGAAAACAAAGCCTGAAATAACATTGTACACTTATCCGTTAGTGTTTGAAGTTTTGAACTATTCCAACACTAGTTTGCAATTGTTAAAACAAGCTCCAAGCATTGCTTTAAGCTTTGACCCTGACATAAGCATTGCAAGCTTGCAAGCTTTAGACATTGCAAGGCTTAGCTTTCAAAACCAAGCTTTAAAACCAGTGTTTCAAGGCGTGTTGAAAGAGAATGAAATTTACAAGTTACCAATCATTACTTGTGACAATGCAACGCAAAGCACAGTAGTAGTTGTTTTTAAAGAATCAATGAATGATTCAATACAAGTCAATAATTCTAACTGCGTTGTTGTAAAAACGTCTGGCAGTAAGTTTTTAACGTATGGAGAGCTGTTATTGCTAGGAGCTAGGGGTGTGCTGCCTTGAAAAAGTCGGAAAAAATTCCTAAAGAAAACGTTTTGAAAATAAACAAAGAAGGTTTAAAACAAGATTTAAAGCAAGAAAGCTTGCAAAGCGAAGACGTTAAGAATAGCAAAGCGTTAATAGTTACGATAAGCGTTATAATACTCTTGTTTGCTATCATTCTAGGCTCAATCATTGCTTTAAAGCATTACAACATTGGAGAGAAGCCTTACAAGGTTTATAACAACTTCAAGTTTTACAAGGTTGGAAGTAAGAATAAATGGTTCTGGCAAACCTTTGTTCAATATCAAGGACAAGTTTATGAAGTTTTAACATATTACTACCCAGCAGAATTGCTGAACATACAATACGATGCAAACGTTACAAACGCTTTAATGGGTTGTGAAAAAGTTTTCATAGCTACAAATCCAGATTACAATGTAGATGCAGTCATAGCAGCTACTGAGATTAGCAAGATTTTAGGAAAAATTTTTGAGAAAACTGTTAAAGGCGCTTTCACAAAACCTTCTTCAAAAGATGTTTCAAGACCAGTTGTTAGTTGTGAAAACGCTACTTCAAACATTGGAGTTGTCATACTGGTTAAAGGTGAATCATTAAAAGCAAGCATTGCTAAGCAGCACTGCGTTGTCATAACAGCTCCTGACGAG
>JAGGZX010000024.1 GCA_021161785.1 Candidatus Woesearchaeota archaeon
GGGTTTTGGAGCTTTTTGAGTATCAGTTGAGGGTTGTGCCTTGGGTTGATGGTTTGGAGTTTTACTTGGTTGAGGGTCCTCAAGGCATGCATGTTAATCAGTCGGGTTTTGTGAGTTGGTTTCCTAAGTATAGGGGTGTTTATCCTGTGGATATATCAATTGTTTGCGGTGGTTTGGTTTTTGGTCAATATTTTTCTTTGCAGGTTGTTGAGCCTCTTGTTTTTGGCACTCCGAACGTTGTTAGTAATAGAAAACCTGGTTGTAATGGTTTGACAAGTAATTGTTAAAATTTTTTATTTTCATTCTAAATTTTTATAAATGGCTTTTTGTTCTCTATTGAAGTGTTAAGCTTTTTTAAGGGCCCGTGGTCTAGTGGCTATGACACCACCCTCACGCGGTGGGGATCCTGGGTTCAAGTCCCAGCGGGCCCATTCTTAACGAAAAATTGAAAAATGCTAAGCAATCATTAAATTGTATGGTTGAGATAAGCTTTAGGATTGACACGAAAAAGGATTCTAAGCAAGACATTGAAGCTGTGATAAAAGCTTTGCAACAATTACTGCAAACCCAAGGCTCTAGCGGTTTTAGTCAAGAGAGGGATTTTAAAATCAGTGATGAAAGCGTTGCAAGCTTTTTTGAAGCAAGCAATGCAAGTGTTAGTGCTTCAAGTTCTGAAAATGAGGATAGCAAGCAAGAATCAGCAAGCATTGAGATCATAGACCTTTAAAAATTTGTTAGCTTTGAGGAAAAAATGTTTAGGATCAAGTTTTTGCCACACACTGCTGACGCAAAGTTTCGCGTTACTGGTGACAGTTTAGAACAAGCATTCATTGGAGCTGCGAAAGCTTTGACAAAGGTAATGACTGATGACGTTGTAAAGCCAGTTTTTAAAAAGCTTGTTTCTGTGAAAGCTAGAACTCTTGAAGCATTGCTTTATGACTTTTTGCAAGAACTTGTTTTTTTGCTAGACGTTGAAGGTTTTTTAATGTCAAGAGTTGAATCTTTAACTATTAACAAGCATGCAAAAGCTGAAGGTTTTGTTTTAAAAGCAGTTGTTCTCGGCGATAAAGTAACGAATTATGATGTTAAGGATGTTGTGAAAGCTGTAACGTATAATGACATGGTTGTTGAAGAACGCTTTGTTAATGGTAGAAAAGTTTTTGTTGTGCAAGTGGTTGTTGATTTGTAACTGGTTTTTTATTTAAATATTTTTTTCTAAAAGCGAATATTTTTAGCAATTCTTTCTAATATTTTCGTAAAATATTTTTAAACTTTTTTAATTTTTCACAGTTTTTTAATGGTTTTTTGTTTGTAAACATTTAAAAATAGTATTTCACCACTTATTAGTAGCGAAAAATTTATATATGGGTTGTTACATAATCATTGTATGCTAGACAAAATCATTCAAAAACTAGAACCAGTATACACTAAAATCAAAAACTATAGGAGTAAAGACAAGATCAAGCTAGACCAATACCTAGACCCCGCTTTGTTCTTAATAGCTTCAAACGCTGGTTATGCATACATTGCTGATCAATTATTAAACCAAATCTCAGAACATTCAGGTAATTATGAAGAAGTTGCAATGTTTGCAAGTTATATAGCCTTAGCAGCAGGCTTGCCTATTGCTAACAAGAAATGGTTCTTACCAATTGCTAAAAAGATTTACAACTTGCACAAGAAACGGTTTAGGAAAACCAAAGCTACAGCTCTAAGCTGGGTTAGAACTCTCAGCCAAGTGTTAGCTTTAACAATAGCTTTAAACACTAGCTCTTTCTCAAACACGTTAAACAATTACAAGACAGACTTGTCAAACATCAAGAAAGGATTCACAACCTTTGTAAAATCTTTCTCTAGGAAAGACAGACATCAATACTTAGAAGACTTGTTAGAAAACACAGATTTAGACAATGCATCTCCACGAAAGCTGCATAAAAAAGTATTCCAAACAGGAAGCTTACAAGGAAAATATGTTAACGGCTTGTTTGCAGACTACTTAGGCGTTAAAGGCAGAGTGCCTGAAACAATACAAGTAGATCCTCAACAATTGTTAATAAGAATGTGGAACAAAAAATTAAACATCTCTCACGGAAATGACGCTGTAAAGCAAATTTATAATAAAAAAGTTCTAAAATATTCATCTAACAACCACCATTATTCAAGCTTAGACAACTTCTTAAAAGAGATTGACAATTCTATAAACAATGTTTATAAGCACTTAGACTGGGATATGATTGCAGAGGTTAAGAACTTAAACAAGAAGAAGTTAAACCTGTTAAAAAAGCTTGCTGAAAAAATTGATGCTAAAGCAATGCTTGCTTATGGCTTGACAGAGCTCATGCCTAAAGAAGATCCAGATCTCAACAAGCAAGTTTTAGACTTCATTCTAAAAAATTATGGCGTAGACTACTTAATGCTAATACCTGCAATGCATGATGGTTATGCAAGCTTTGGACTTTGGCAGTTAACATCGCTAGCAGTTTATGAAGTGGAAAAGCCTAACGGAAAAATTGAACGTAGAGGCGCTTCAATAATTAATCAAGCATTACCTGACAAGTATAAAATACCTGGCAGTTTAGTATTGTTTAACAATGAAGACCATATCAAAGCAGCTTACTTGTTTGCAATAAACAATCTCGCAGAGTTGATACGAGACTTAACCTCTAAACAATTAAACACATTAAGCAGCAAGGTTGCAAACCATTATGATGAGCATGTGGTTTCGTTCATTGAATTCATAGCAACGAGTCATAACAATCCTAGCAGCGCTAGAGCTGCAGCTAAAAGATGGCTTGACAATGAAGCAGAGAGTGAGTATATAGTCTCTTGTGCTAACTCAATAAAAGAGTATGCTTCCAAAACAAGAAACAATTATTCTGCATTAATTGGTTCAAGTTCTCATCAATCACACAATTTTTTCACACGCAAATCAAAACATAAAACGCGTAATAATGAATTCAGATATTTAAGGATTAACAGTGAAGGAAAGCATGTTTTCACTTACAAAGTACAGTCAGGTGATTATCCTTTAAAAATCGCTAAGCGTTTCAATGAATGGGATTCAAAACATAGTGACTTGTATGAAGAAGCAGGTTTTAAAAACGTTGTAAACAGGTACGGGCGCTTCATAGGCAGGGTTTATCCAAGCCAGAAAGTTTACGTTGTTGTCAAGCCTAAACATAAAAGAGAGACTTAAAAAAATTTTATTGCTTCATGATTGTTCTTGCTCTTGCTTGTTGTTCAACTCGTGAGGGAAAACTCTTTTAACACTGATTGGCAAAACACCTGCTTCAAGCTCTCTCTTAGCAATCTCTATAGGGTTGTACTTTATTTCTTCCAACTCTTTCTTTGAAAGCTTGACAAGCATTGGAGCTCCCATGCTGAGCTGTAAAGCCCTAGCACCTAGCAGTCTAGCTTTTTCAAACCTTGTCATTCCGAAATCATCAATCGTGAATTCAACATCCCTCATGAGTACACCTCCAATTTCTTTCTCAATTCTTCAGATTTGTCAATAGCAATGTTTAACATTTCGTCAATGTCTCGCATTGTTAAAGGCTTGTCACCACCTTTTTGCAAAGCGCACAGACGGTTGTCTTTCATAACAGCAACTGACAACCTGCAGTCAGAAAGCCTTTCCTCATGCTCGTTAACGTCTAGCAATAAATGCTTGCCAACCTTGTGTAGTGTTATGATCACAGGCCATTCTCTCAAAGGCAGTGTTTTATTGGTTTTATGCTTGTAATCAATTTTTCCGTTTTCATCAACGCTTGGGAAGACAGTGTTTTTCAAAGCAAGCATTGCTGCCAAGCAACCAACATCTATAAGGTTTCCATCATAATTTATAGGCACAATGTCAATGCTCACACTCCAAACCTTCTCGCCAGGAGTTATCACAAGCTTTTTCAAATCAATAGCTTTGCCCTCTCTAATAGCTCGGTCAATAACCCTGCTAACCTCTATAGCTTCAACGCTTGGAGGTCCAAGCTCAAACCTTGCATTGCTTAATGGTATCAAATTAGCCTCAACCATTAAAATGCCTTCATCAGGCGTGTCTGGAAATGGTTGTTCAATACTCAACTTAACACCTGCAAACACTTCAGTATTGCCAAGCTTAACCCTAGCACTGCCTTCAGCAGTGTCAATAACGCCTAGCTCAAACTCTAGATTTCTAAACTGTAACAATCCACGACCGTCAAGCCTTAAACCCTTGTCAAGCATTTTCAACAAGCTCTCCTTGTTAATAAACATTTAAACCACCTTCCATTAAACACTTTTATAATAATCTTTCAAAGCTTCGCGCTGGATTTTAACAATTCTTTCAAGCACAGGCTTTGCAAGGCTTATAGCTTTCAACAATTCTTGCTTGCTAATAGGGCCGTCCATTTGCAACAAGCTTATCTCGCCAGTGCTAGGAATCATTGCTATGGGAATGTCAGCAACTTCTCCTTCAAAAGCTTCTTCTTCATACTCTAAATCAACAACTAACTCGCCGCCAACCTTGCCAACAGCGATAGCAGCAACAAGGTCTTTCATTTCAATACCTGCGTGAGCTAAAGCCATGCTTGCAGCGCAAATACCTGCAGCCCTGCTACCAGCATCTGCTTGTAAGAGCTCTATAAAAACGTCAATAGCAGTGTTTGGATAAGCTTCAAGCTCAAGCACTGGCAGCAAAGCTTTCTCAGTGACAAGGCTGATCTCAATGCTTCTACGCTTAGGACCCTGCCTGACACGCTCGCCAACACTTGAAAACGGCATCATGTTGTAATGCGTCCTTAAAACTGCACGCCTAGGATTTTGCAAAGCTCTAGGGTAAAGATCTCTAGGACCGTAAACAGCAGCGTAAGCAGCAGTTCTTCCAATCTTGAAAAAAGCGCTACCGTCAGCGTTTTCAATAACGCCAACCCTTGCTGTTATAGGCCTAGGTTCAAGCAATCCGCGATCTTTCCTAGCGTAAGCCATAAAAACACCTCTAAATTTTTAACTTTCTAAAAACGATTTAATCTTATCAGTCAGTCCTTGAACATGCGCGAGTCTTTCAACAAGCTTTACAGCTTGCATTGCTTTCAACTGTTGCTCTGGCAGTCCTTGAATCCAAACAACGCCGTTAGCGCCTAGAATGATCTTACAATTCGTTTTTTGCTTTATCAAACTGATCATGCTGCCTCCAGTGCCGATAACGCGAGAAACTTTTAAAGGATTAATCCTAAACACTAATCCTTGATCAAGTTTTTTACACTTTGCATCTTTCATTGTTAAGTCAACAATGTTTTGAGAACTCACGTTTGCAACAATGCTTGCAATGTAATCATCAATAGACAAGTATTTTGACAAGTCATCTCCACGCCTAACCATTGCTGGAAACTCTTTCAAAGGTAGTAATGAAGAGTAAGGACTGTTAATGTCAACACGCCAACCATTTAAGGTTATGTCAACAACCCTGCCAATGACTAAGTCACCCTTCTTAGGCAAGTACTTACCCCTCAAAGGCGTTATGCTCACAACCCTACCAGCCTTTCTAGGAATGCCTAAAACCTTTGCAAAGATCTTACCATCCTTTTTATAAACACCTTTACCTGGCAAAATGTTTGCAGCGTTTGACTCAACAAGCTCTCCAGGAGTGACGATGTGATTACTCTCCAAAACAAACCACCTCGCAAATTTTTTACAAGATCTTAACCTCTACGCTTCCATGCGTTTTATGGTTTAACTCATCCACAAATTCAGATTTCAAACCAGCTGGTAATTCTACAATGCATTGCAAGCCTCCATTGTTAAGCCATTGCTCTTGCTTAACATCAAAACGCTTCAACCAGCCATAAATCTTAGAGCTATACTCAGGCGTTACAATGATTTGAACCTTAACAGTTTCAATGCTTAAAGGCAGTATAGGCCTTAACTTTTTAACAACGTCTTGCACTTGGTCAGCAGCTTTTTTAAACTCGTTAACAACAACATGAGCTTGTTTTATAGCTAGCTCTAACCTCTGCACAGGAACAGGCATTTTAGTCCTAGGATCAACTGCTTGCCTGTGTATTAAATCAATAATCTCTTTCAACCTTTGCTCTCTCAAATGCTCCCTGTAAGCAGTTGTTAACTGGATTTCTCCTTCACTAAGTATTTTCTTAGCGATTTCTTCAAAGCTTGTTGTATGAAACGCTTTTTGCAACTCTTCATTATTAGCAATGATTCCCTTGTTAGCGTCTTTAAACACTTGGAACGCTTTGCAAACCTCGTCAATAGGTAACTGCTTACCCTCTTTAAACTCAATAGCTTTATCTGGATCAACAACTATTTCAAAACGCTCTCCAAAAATTTTAATCCTAGCAGTGTTGAACGAGACTTTCTCCCTAGCAATGATGCCTGGCTTCATTTTAACTCAAAACTTTTTTTAACTAAAGCTTTTGAAATTCTTTAACGCTTTTAAACTTTTTTCGCTATTTTTTCAATCTCGCTACCTTTCAAGATTTTTATACCTTCCTTTTTAATAATCACTGCTTCTAATCTTTCAGGAGAAAAATTATCCTTTAAAAACGATTTGATAGCGCTAACACCCATTTTTAAAGCTTCATCAGTGTTTACAAGCTTGTAATGCTTTTGCAACCATTCAGTGCATTCATCTTCGCCTTCACCAATGCTGCAAGCCTTGTATTGGAAGTAAATACCTGTAGGGTCAACAATGAACAACTTTGGACTAACATCAAAACCTGCAAACATGATTGAAACTCCGAACGGTCTTAAACCACCGCTCTGAGTGAACACTTGAACAACGTCTGCAACTTCGCGAACAACTGTAATAACATCTACTGGCGAGTCATAAGTAACTCTATGTTGCTGAGCAACTCTTTGAGCATAGCTAATAAGCACTCTAGCGTCAGAAATGATGCCTGCAGAACTAGCTGCGATGTGCTTGTCTACTAAAGCAATCTTTTCCAAGCTGTCACTAATCACAAGGTCATTCACTAAGCGCTTGTCAGCAACAATCACAACGCCATCACTAGCAGTAATGCCGATAACAGTGCTTCCTCGCTTAACAGTTTTCTTTGCATACTCAACTTGTAACAACCTACCGTCAGGACTGAAAATGTTTATAGCTCTATCATAACCCATCATTTGATGCGTGGTTGCTGGCTGCATATTCACACCTCCAATTCATTAAGCAAAATCTTGAGCAAAATATCTTTGCCTAGCCTTTTTTAAAATGCCTGAAACCCCAATAACAGTTGCTTTAAACCCATCAAAATCTGTGATTGCAAAACTTGCCCGAACAATGTTTAATGATTTAAGTGAAACTCTTAAAATGCCCCTGCCCAATTTTTTTGAAAAATCTAAATGTATAATGCCAGCCTGTGCTGAATGCCAAACACCAAGCGTTTTTTTCAACTCCTGAACAATTAACTGTTTCACAGCTTCAACGCTTTTATCAACCAATCCTTGCTTTGGGTAAACATCATAAACCAAGTAACGCTTTTTTTCTCTCAAGCTAGGTTTTAACGCTTTCATACCTTTTCTATGCTTAATCCTAGACTTCTTCATCTCTAACAGTGGCAGGAAGTGATTTATAAATATTTTTGCTAAGCTTTATGCTTAGAAATACAATTTTTGATAGAAACATTTATAAACCAAAAGGTATGAATATGTTCCTAATGGAACAAAAATGTAGCTATTTTAAAGTTTTAGAAGTGTTTTTTCAAGAACCTACAAGCATACACTTTATAAAAGAAATAAGTAGGAAAATCAAGCTTGCACCAACTTCTGTAAGGATTCATATTAAAGACTTACTAGCAAAAAACTTGATAAAACAAAAGAAAGCAAAACCATTCAATGGTCTTGTAGCAAACAGAGAAAACCAAGATTTCATATTTTACAAGAGAATTTACAATCTTTACAGCGTAAAAGAATTAAATGAATTCTTAATAACAAGTTTTTGGCCTAAACTAATAGTCTTGTTCGGGTCTTACTCTCTAGGCGAAGACACAGAGCACAGTGACATTGACATCTTAAT
>JAGGZX010000003.1 GCA_021161785.1 Candidatus Woesearchaeota archaeon
CAGAAAAGAATCTTATACCTACTAAAAAAGACACGTTCTTATCCCTACAAATATTTGGAAACCCAGCTTTTTGGGGTTATAGAAACGAGATATTATATAAGACAAAAGAGTTAGAAGTAGATATTGCCACGATTGAGTATTTACCCTACACACCCATATTTGAGTTTGACAAAAAAACAGAGAGGATAATATACAAAGATATCACTCAAACAAAAAAATATTTTATTATAAATGCTTTTGGAGTGGAGAGAATGGAACTAGTTAGCGAAGGCCTTGATCATATAAGTGAAATAAGCTTGTTAAAGCCGCAGACAGAGATTGTGTTAAGTGTTTTAAGAGAAAAAGATAGGCAAAAAGCTCACGCGATAACTCAAGGATTAATGGCATTGCATTATGTAATATCAGAATGTAATGGATTTTCAAACAAAAAACTTGGTTATGACTTCCAAAAAGCAAACATTTCTTCTGAACAGATAGGGAAAAGAGGTAGAAGAAGAAGGCCAATATTAAATAAACTAGCAGACCTTATTTTAAGCACTTTATCAGATGAAGAAAAGAAGAGAATATTAAACAAGGACTTCTTATCTCTGTTTTTTGAAGAAGACATAAAGACAAAAATTCTAGATAGTAAACTTGTTAATTCAGACAAGTTCATTCAGATGTTTTTAGAATTCATCTCTAAGAGACAAGAGTTTATAAACAACAAATTAAATTTTAAACTTACTTAAATACAATTCAAGAATAAATCTCAACCCAGTATTCTGGCTGTGAAGGCGTTAAAACTCTTTGATCAATGTGTAAAAAACCTATCTCTGCATACAAGAGTTTTATGAACAATTCTAGTTTTTTCTTCTTCCAATTTTTTTGATCTTGAAATACATCGTTAAGCATTGGTTCAAGCCAGAATTCTGGCAAGCTTATTGTTTTATAACTAATTGTTTTCAAACGTTCTCGCAGCTTGTTATCAGCGCTTATTTCAGCTTTCGTCTTTGCTAACAACCAAGACTTCCTAACATGCCCAGAAACTGCGACAGCGTAAATCCTCTGCAAAGGATACATTTCTAAACGCTTCTCTAGCAACGCATAGTTTTTAAACCCTTGCCCTGCCTGATTTTTTGATCTCAACTCTTGATGTTTAAAATCATTGTTTAACCCTATATCAACAAGTTCTGCTAGTTTTTTATTCTTGAAAAGCTCAACGCCATTCCTTAACTGAGTTTTAGCAAGGAATTCTTTATTGTTAGACAAGTTCTCTTTAACCTCTACTAAGAACAAGATCCAGCCCCCATTGTAAAGGTCTGAACTCAAGCCACGACCTTTATAAACATTCTCTTTTAAAAACCAACCAATAGCTAGGTCTGGCTTTTTCAAAGCTTCATAATCCTTAACAACTGAATGGTTTATTCTAAACACGTAATTTTTTAAAGGGTTGTAAACCTCGTTGTTTGAAGTGTCAAGATCTATCAAGAACAACCTACCCCATTGAACATATGTTTCCGGTTTGAAAACTGGAGGGTATTCGTCTTTTAAAACCTTGTGAAGTTTTGAGTGATTGTTAAACACGATCCATGGACATGCTAAAACAATGTTCACGAGTTGCGAGTGATCTATGCGCGCAGACATTTTTTGTTTTGCAACAAATTTTTAGTGTTGCTAAAGTTTTATCGCCACCCTCCAGTGCTCCTCTAAAAAAAGTATTGGAGAATTAAAATTTTTAAATTTTTTCTTTTCACGCTTTTCAGGTTTGCTTTACATGTTTTATTAGAAGGTTTACAGCGCAAGCTATTAAATAAGGAATGACTCCTAAGGTTAGAATAAGCATAAAGTACCCTGCAGGCGTGAACACTTTTCTAGCGCCAACATAGAATGCTAATCCACAGTTTGCAGGTCTGAACTCTGGCGGGTTTGGAACCACTGGTTGTACTTTACATGGAAAAATTTTTGCATTCGTAGTTGCTAAAATCCAGTATGTTAAAACCATTAAAACAATGAATGTTATAATCGTCCAAACCGTTGGTTTGAAAAACACTTTCCAATCCATACATGTACTGAAACCTTGAAGTATTTAAATGTATTGGAAATGGTTTAAAAACTGTTTAAAAACAAAATTTTTTAAATTAGAATGTAAAACCATTGTTGTGAAACATCTGTTGCTGTGCTTGTGACATTGTTTTTTAAAAAGGCCCCGTGGCTCAGCCTGGCAGGGCGCTCGACTGATAATCGAGAGGTCCGGGGTTCAAATCCCCGCGGGGCCATCAATTTTTTGCTTTCTAAAAAAAGAGGTGTGTTTGATTTTACACTAATGTTGAGGTGTTTTTCAATGTTAGAAGTTGTGGTTTTAGCAGGTTATGCTGAGCAAAGCTTTGAAAAGCAAGAAATCATGAGTAAGAGCTTGCCATTTGTGATTGATCTTGGTTTAAAAATTAACGCTGACAAAGTGAGTGTTTACACCACTGACCAAGTGCTTAATACCTTGCAAAACATTCCAGAAAAAGTTGAAGTGTTCACTAGCTTTAAAACGTTTTCTTCAAAGATAAGCCATGTTCTAGATAGGTATGCTAGGCATGCAAATGTTGTTGGCGCTGAGTTGTTGTTCTTAACAGGAGATTCTTTCAATGCTTTGTATGATGAATCAGTGGTCGCTGTTAATGATTTCTTAGAGCAATCAAGGAGTAAGCATTTAGACATTGGCATTGGTTTTGCTCGTTATTCAATGCTTGAGCGAGTTGTTGATTCTTGGAAGCGTTTAGGCTTGGCAATGCAGGATGGTTTGCAATCATTGTTGTTGGAGAAGCCTCCAATACCTTTTGTTTATGACGGAAAGCCATGTTTTTTCAAGGAGAACAACTTGGTTTATGTAAAGTTAGAGCCTGTGTTAATAACATTTAAACAGTTACTGCCAGATTTTTATGAGAATAAAAACTTGCAAAGTTTTTCAAAGTTTTACTCATTGTTAAGGTTGAGCTCTAAAGCTTCAAAGCTTTCTAGAACAGGTTTTTTCAGGACTAAGCTTTCAGTGTTTTCAATGCTTTACCTTGCAAACTTTTTTGTTTCAAGGTATTTGCACAGGATTGGTGTTGACAAAGTGTTTAACAACAAGTTTTCAAGAGCTGAGGAGTGGGAGTGCTTGCTTTCTAAAGGTTTTAACTTGGAATTTGGAATTGTTGTTTCAGATTGCAAGGGTTCAGCGCTTTTATCGTTTGACGCTGACAGTTTGGAACAGTTAAGGATTTATGAAGCGGTAGCTAACAAGATTCTTGGTGGCTTGTAAAAAGCATGGAAAAACATAAAAACTTTGCATTGTAACCTTTAGCATGGCTAGGATTGTTAAAAACAAAACGTTTTCTCCATTGATTAAAAAACTGGTTAGGAAGTTAAAGCAAGTAAAGGATTGTAAAATCATACTCCCTGATGAAGATGTTAGAGCTTTAAAAGCTGCAAGCTTTTTAAACAAGAAAAAGGTTTGCAAAGCTTTAACTGTTAAGGATTTAAACTTGTTGTTGAAAAAGCAATTTGTTAGTAATAAGGCTATAGTGGAATGGTATTATAAAAAACGTTTAAAAAAACATGCAGATCTTGATTTTGAACAAGCGAGTGTTGAAGCTTTACAGCCGCGTTACTTGGCAGCTATCGCTGTTGCTTTAGGCTTAGCTAACGGTTTTGTTTCTGGTTTGAAACAGGATTCAAAGCCGTTCTTACCAGCTGTTAGGGTTATAGGTGTTAGCAAGAAATGGCACAAGGCTAGCAGTTTTTTCTTAATGGAGGGTAAGAGAACGTTCTTGTTTGCTGATTGCGCTTTTCAAATAAATCCTAACGCTTATGAACTTGCAGAGATTGGTTTGCAAACAGCTGAGAATGCTTTAAGCCTTGGCTTGCATCCAAGAATTGCTTTTTTAAGCTACAGCACTCACGGCAGTGGTAAAGGACCTGTCATTGATAAGGTTAGGAATGCCACGCTTATTGCTCAGCGCTTGGGAAAGCAGTACGTGATTGATGGCGAGTTACAAGCAGATGTTGCTGTTAGCAAAGAAGCTGCTAGGCACAAAAAGGGTTTAGAACTCATTTTTGGAGATGCTAACGTGTTAATATTTCCAAACTTGGAATCTGGAAACATTGCTTACAAGCTTGTTGAACGCTTAGCAGGTTACAAAGCTACTGGTCCAGTGCTTCAAGGTTTGAACAAACCTGTTAGCGATTTGAGCAGGGGTTGTTCTTGGCAAGACGTTGTGAGAGCTAGCGTTGTTGTTGCTAGTCAAGCGTTTCAATGAAAATATTTAAAAACCTTAACGTTTATTAATGCTTTGATGGAGAGCGCTTTTAGGCAGAGCTTGCATTTTTTTGAAAGGCTAGGCATTTTTGACGTTGTGCTACCGTTCTTGCTTGTCTTCACTATAGTGTTCGCTATTCTTGAGAAGAGCAAGATTTTCGGAACTGAAAAAATTGGGGAGAAAGAAGTTACTAGGAAAAACCTTAACAGCATGGTTGCTTTTGTCACAGCTTTGTTTGTTGTTGCTTCCATGCGCATCGTGCATGCTATTAGTCATTTCTTGTCAGGCATTGTTTTAATGCTTGTCGTGATTATTGGTTTTTTAATGCTCAGCGCTAGCTTTCATTCTGGAGAGAGAGAATTTGCTTTGGAGGGTGGTTGGCAAAAATTGTTCATGATTATTAGCTTTATAGCAGTTATTGTCATATTCTTGCACAGCGCTGGTTGGTTAGAGCCTATTCTTAACTGGATTGTTAGTGGTTGGGATAGCTCTGTTGTTGCTAGCATTATCTTGTTGTTAATCATGATTGCTGCGATTTACTATGTTGTTAGAACGCCTAGCGAGTCTTCAGGAGAGTCTAAAGATTAATTGTTTTGAATTTTGTTTTTTGCTTGTTTTGCAACGAAAAATTTATATATGAAATCGTTATAAATGATTATAAAACACACAACTAGTATAGTAAAAAGTATAGTAATGGGATATTGGATTATAATAAAATAACACAACAACAAATAAAAATCACTAAAAAAGCAGGAGGTGTGAAATCATGGCAAACTTTCAAGAATTAATGATGTATCTTGAAGATCTAGGAGTTTTAGATGTTCTAGTGCCTTTCATATTAATATTCACAATCGTGTTTGCAGTGCTGCAGAAAAGCCAGATTTTAGGCAAAAACAAGAAAAACTTTAACGTGATTGTTGCATTAGCAATCGCGCTAGCAGTAGTGATTCCTCACGTCACAGGCTCATACCCTGAAAACGCTGACGTTGTGGAAATCATTAACAATGCGTTACCACAAATCTCAATGATCATGGTTGCAGCAATTGCAGCTTTGCTATTGATAGGCGTGTTCGCACCTAAAGATGCAGCACTTCCAAAATCATTGCAAGGCTTAGCATTGATACTTTCATTCGTTGCAACAGTTATCATATTTTTACATGCTGCTGGTTATTATCAAATGCCAGATTGGCTTGGCTGGCTTAACGATGAGGAAACTCAAAGCTTGATCATCGTGATTTTAGTGTTCGGGTTGATTATATGGTTTATAACGAAAGAGCCTAAAGACCAGGGCGACTCAAACAGAAAGAGTTTTTGGGAGTCTCTTGAAAAATATGCTCCAGGCAGCGGTGGTAATAACAAGTAATAGTTTAGGTAATATTAGGTAAGCATGCTGTAAAATAAAAAATTTTTTTACATGATGGCACTCTTAAACTTTGCATTGTTACAACACTTTTCAGCTTTGTTCATCTTTTTGTTAGTGTTCGTGCTGCTTTACGCAGTGCTTTCTAAAGCAAAGTTTTTTGGAGAAGGCAAGGAAGGATTGTATGCGATACTAGCATTCATTGCTGCAATATTGATTGCAACTTCTAATTTTACTGTGCGTTTAATATCAATCATAGTGCCTTGGTATTCAGCGCTTGCAATAATCGCTTTTTTCATACTGTTAGTGTTTGGCGTTATAGGAGCTAAAGAATCAGACCTTGGAAGCGTTGTTAAAAACACAACGTTGAGAGGTTGGATTATAGGCTTTTCTGTTGCAATACTGCTCTTCGGCTTAGCATTCACGTTTGGAGAAACGTTGAGACAGGTAGGTTATTCAAACAGTTCGCAACAAAACGTTACAACAAGCATTAACCAGAGTTTTAACCAAAACCCGTCTGGAGGTAATTTCAGCACAGACCTTGTGAGAACATTATTTCATCCAAACATGTTAGGCTTGATGCTGTTATTCTTGGTAGCAATGTTTGCAATGCTTTTCTTAACAAAACCTGCTTCTAAGTAACATTTATAAAGGAGTGGTTACTAAAGCAGGGTTATGGGTGTTAATCTTAAAGATCTTGTTGTTAGCAAGCAGATAGAATTGCAAAGCCTTCAAGGCAAGGTTTTAGCAGTTGACACTTACAACATGTTATACCAATTCTTGAGTAATATCAGACAGGTTGACGGCACGCCTTTAAAAGATTCTAAAGGCAGGGTTACAAGCCATCTTGTTGGATTGTTTAACAGGGTTAGTAATTTTTTGCAGCATGGTTTGAAGCTAATATTTGTTTTTGACGGTAAACCTCCTGAGGAGAAATGGAAAACTCAAGCTTTGAGAATGCACTTAAAGAAAGAGGCTTTGAAAAAATTTGAAGAAGCAAAAGCTGCTGGCGATTTAGAAGCTATGCGAAAGTATGCTAGCAGGACTTCAATGCTTACCAAGGAATTAATAAGCGATGCTGAGCGTTTAATCAAAGCGTTCGGCTGTCCAGTTGTGAAAGCGCCTAGCGAGGGAGAAGCCCAAGCAGCTTTTATTGCTTTTCAAGGTCACGCGTTTGCAAGTGCTAGTCAAGACTTTGACGGGTTGTTATTCAAAGCTCCGCGCATTGTTAGGAACTTAGCAGTCACTGGCAAGAGAAAGCTGCCTAACAAGCCAATATACGTTGAGGTAAAGCCAGAGCTAATATTGTATGATCAAACATTGCAAAGATTAGGCATTAATCATGATCAATTAATTGTTCTAGCAATGCTTGTAGGCACTGATTTTAACGTTGGAGGCATTCCAGGCATTGGGCCTAAAAAAGCTTTAGCGCTTGTGAAAAAGCATTCTGTTGAAGAAGTGTTTAAAATCGTTGAATGGGACAAGCATTTTGAAACGCCTTGGAGAGAGATTTTTGATTTGATAAAAAACATGCCAGTAACCAAGGATTATGAGTTAGAATGGAACCCTATAAACGAGGACGAGATCATACAATTCTTAGTGCATGAGCGTGATTTCAGCTTGGAAAGGGTTAAGAACAACCTTGCAAGGCTTAGACAAGCTAGTGAGTTGTTAAAGCAGAAAAGCTTGGAAGACTTCTTTAAATAAATGTTAAAGCTAAAAGCTTAAGCATAGAAAAAATTTATAAAAAGTTTTAACCAAGTTTGCAAATCATGTACTGGTTTAGCATTGCGGTTTTAGCAGCGTTTTTTTCAGGATTGACAAGCATTATTGAGAAGCATTCTTTAAAGAAGATTCATGCCTTGCAATTTTCAACTCTTGTTAATGTTTTAGTAACAGTTTTCAGTGCTTGCTTGATACCTTTAGCTTCTTTCCAAATTTCTGGATTGCAAGTGTTTTTAATATTCATAACAAGTATCACATCAACGATTGGTTTCTTACTCGTTGCTAAAGCTTTAAGGCATGGAGATATCTCAATATCTTCGCCTTTGCTTTCAACAACGCCTTTGTTTTTAACATTGCTAGCAACAATTTTTTTGAAAGAGTTCTTGAACAAGCAGCAATACTTTGGCATTGTTTTAATAGTGCTTGGAGCTTTTGTTTTAGAAGTGAAAGCTTTAAAGCAAGGGTTCATGGCTAGGGTTTTACAAATTTTTAAAGATAGAACGAGTAAGTATGCATTGCTAGCAGCTTTTAGTTATGCAATCTCTTCCTTGATTTTAAGGTTTGTTTTAACAAGCAATGCTGATTTTTACACAGTGTTCTTGTTGTTGCAATTCTTCACAGGTCTAGACATGGCTTTAATAACAATAACAAGGTTTGGGCTTGAAGATTTAAAGGTTTTAAAACACAAAAAAGTTTTTTATACGTTATTATTAGCTAGTGTTACGTTTTTCATTTCTAGAGTTTTAACAATAATGGCTATAAACCTTGCTTTCGTAGCTCTAGCTATTTCTATAATCAGACTTTCAACTTTGTTCTCAACAATAGCTGGAGGTTTGCTTTATCATGAAGACCACTTGTTAAAGAAAACAATTGCAACCGCAATAATGCTTCTAGGCGTGTTCTTGATTAATTCTTAACAAACTGCAGAAAACTGGGAGAAAAGAATTAAAAAATTTAACGGTGTTGATACTTTGAAAAGCGTTCTATGTCTAAGAGTTTCTGGTTTAGTTCTTCAGGTGTTATGACGCGGTCTTTGTTTTCATCAGCGTCTCTTAAAACATTATACAAGACCTCGGGGTTTGAAGCTCTGGAATAAAAACCATCAAGTTTTATTCTTCCATTTTCTCTTGTTACCTTAACAGTTCCAGAGTAAAGACCTGCTAATAAATAAATGTCTGGTGTTGAACTTTTTAAGCTGATGTAGCCGCCAGGCCAGACTTTTAGCCAATGCTTAGAAGGCGCGTCTAAAACTTTCATTGCGTAATCAACGAATTCTTCAGGTGGTTGTTCTTCAAAACTTTTAGGTCTAGTGCTAAAACTTGTTGCACAATTCGTTGTTGTTAAAATTGTTCCTGCAAGAGCAATGCTTGCAAGTGTTTGTTTAATCTTTTTTTCTAAATTTTTTATTTGCATTCACATCACTTCCTTTAAGATTTTTACCACTTGTTAATGATTAATAAATAGAGGTTCTAGTATTTAAATCTTTCGCTGGTAATATCAACAAAAACCACACTGGAAATATTTTTAAACAACAAAACAAACAAAAAAACAAAGTGCATTGCAAAAAACTATAAAAACACTAACAAACTGCCAAAACACAATGCCGTCTAAAGAGTTTAACAAAGAACTAGACTTGTACCTTGCTAAAAGGAAAACGCAAAGCCAAAGCTTTTTTGAAAAGCTAGGCATAAAACGCATCAGCTTCTCAATGCCAAAACATGCAAAGTATGAAAAACAAGAATCTCAAAGCCCTGAAACAGTTGAAGAAACAATACAAGAAGTTATTGTTGAAGAAACAACGAGTAAAAAACCATTCTTTACAAAGATCTTAGAATTCTTTAAAAAACAAGAGCCAGAACAAGAAGTTGACATAGAACTAGAAGCTGAAGAACCTGTAGAGCAAGAACTAGAAGAGCAGACAAAGCAATTATTGAAAAAACTTCACAAATGGCTTAAAAAACTACCTCCAGAAGTAAAGCAAGAATTCAAACAAAGCCAAGACTTTGAGCTTTACAAACAAGTGTTAAAAG